>NZ_JBYCLD010000344.1:0-1644 GCF_057473725.1 Mycobacterium sp. TH-M11
GTCCCGGCCGGGCAGCATCACGTCGAGCACCACCAAGTCCGGGCGGAACGCCGGCAGCACGTCCTCCAGGCCGCGGCCGTCGACTCGTCCGCCGCTGACGAATCCGGCGTCGGCGAGCGCCGCCACCACGGTCTCGCGGATCGCGTCGGAGTCCTCAACCACCAGCACCCTGGGTGCGCTGTTGTGCACCTTGCCATTGTGACCGTCCGATCGCTGAAGCAGAGCTGAGCAAACGGGGTCCTGGTCCATGTTTTCAGCTGGGTTTCAGCATTGCGTAGCAACGTGGATAGGGCCAGGTGAATCGCCCTGGAAATCCCGGAGGCTCCTGACCTTGGAAACGAGGATGCAGGTATGCCGAAGGAACAGTCGCCAGGTAGGCCCACGACACGCCGTTACGGCCCGGAGGAGAAGGCCGCCGCGGTGCGGATGGTCCGGACGTTGCGGACTGAGCTGGGCACCGAGCAGGGCACGGTGGCGCGGGTGGCGCGTCAGCTCGGTTACGGGGTCGAGTCGGTCCGGTCCTGGGTGCGCCAGGCCGATATCGACGACGGGCATGTACCGGGGGTGTCCACCGCTGAGATTGCGCGGATCAAGGAACTCGAACAGGAGAATCGAGAACTGAAGCGTGCCAACGAGATTCTGAAACGAGCAGCGAGTTTCTTCGGGGCGGAGCTCGACCGCCAACACCGCAAATAGTCGCGTTCATCGACGCGAATCGCGAGGAGTTCGGGGTCGAGCCCATCTGCACCGTCCTGCGTGAAGCAGGCGTGTCGGTGGCCCCGAGCACCTACTACGACACCAAAACCCGCAAGCCGTCGGCGCGGGCCTGCCGCGACGCGGTGCTGGGTCCGGTACTGCGAGCGCTCTGGGAGGACAACTACCGCGTCTACGGGGCACGCAAGCTCTGGAAAACCGCACGCAGGGCCGGCCACGACGTGGGCCGCGATCAGGTCGCCCGCCTGATGCGGGCAGCCGGGATCTGTGGGGCGCGGCGCGGCAAGCGCGTGCGGACCACCAAAGCAGATCCGGCGGCGACGCGGCATCCCGATCTGGTCAAACGGCAGTTCACCGCTACCGCTCCCAACCAGCTCTGGGTGACCGACCTGACGTTCGTGCCGACCTGGGCCGGGGTGGCCTATGTCTGTTTCCTCATCGACGCGTTCAGCCGGATGATCGTCGGGTGGCGGGTCGCCTCCCATATGCGCACCACGATGGTGCTGGATGCGATCGAGATGGCCCGCTGGTCACGCGGAATCCTGTTGCCGTACTTGGTATGTCATTCCGACGCCGGGTCGCAGTTCACTTCTATCCGCTACGGTGAACGGCTCGCCGAGATCGGCGCGACTCCCTCGATCGGCACCGTCGGGGACAGCTTCGACAACGCCCTGGCCGAAACCGTGAACGGCTACTACAAGGCCGAACTGATCTACGGGCCAGCACGTACCGGGCCGTGGAAGACCGTCGAGGACGTCGAGTTGGCCACCCTGAGCTGGGTGCACTGGCACAACACCAGCCGCCTGCACGGCTACCTCAGCGACGTTCCGCCGACCGAGTTCGAAGCGGCGTTCTACGATGCATCACGGAACGACCAGAACCTGGTCGAAATCCAATAGATCGAGCCTCCGGGAGAACCAGGGCGATTCA
>NZ_JBYCLD010000345.1:0-19309 GCF_057473725.1 Mycobacterium sp. TH-M11
TCATCTACGAACAGGCCAACAGCCACGGCCAAAAAGTTCAGTCGGCCGGCAACAACATGTCCTCCACCGACTCCGCCGTCGGCTCCAGCTGGGCCTAACACCCAACCCCGTTGGGGGCGAAACGCACCGGGCATCGCGATGCCCGGTGCGTTTTCTTGTGTCTGCTCATGGTGTGGCGCCGGACGTCAAGCTGCCGGACTGCATCCGCTACGGCCGGGCCGGACCGGTGGCCTACTCGGCAACCGCCGCGCAAGCCCCGAGAACTATTGTCGACGCGAAATTGGCGGCGTTGGCAAGATGGTTGTCGGTCGGCGTGTACGTCGGCAGAGCGGTGACGAACGCGCGACGGTACTGGGCCGAAAGATTGGCGAAGTCCTGCCAGATGGCGTTATCGCTTTGCCGGCCAAGCTGTTCCAATTTCCCGGCGAACGAGTTCATCACCGGTCCCGCTGCGTAGTTGACCGCCTTCTGCTCCTTGTTCCAGTAGATCGACGGAATATTGGGATCCATTTGCTGCCATTGAGCGGTCTGTTGACCGAATTGATCCAGCGCCGATTTCCAGTCCGGGCAAACACTGTTGTCGGAGGTGAGGAATGGGTTTGGGCTCGCCAGGTTGCCCACCGGGGCGATGTCGGACGGCGGCGCCGAAGGTGACACCAGCGGACCCCGTGCCGCGGCCGAACCGTCGCTGATGGCGGCGCAGATCGAGCCCAGTGTCGAGGAGGCGCTGTTCGCCGCACCGGCCAGATTGTTGTCCGCCGGTACATACTTCGAGATCCGCTCGGAGTATGTGCGCGCATAAGCGATGAACTGCTGGTAGAGCTCGCGCATGACGCGATGCGGCGTCAGCTTGACCAGTCCGACGGTTTGTGCGGCGGCGCTGCGCATCGACTGCGCGGCCGCGATGAACTGTGCACGCTGCTTCGGGTTCCACGCCGAGGCCGGCACCGACCGGTCGCGGTCATTCCACAATCCCTGTCCGCCGTTGGCCAATTGGTTGTTGATCGACGTCCACGCGACACAACTGGGGTCGTCGGTGATCACCGTCACCGGCCCGGTGTCCTTCGCGCTGGCGACGGCCGCCGTCTCTTGGCCGGGCCCGTTGTCTCCGCCTTGTGGCCCCGCGGAACCCCCGTCGCCGAAGAGCAACACGGCCGCGACGACCGTCGCCAAGACGGCAACCGCGGCCACCCCACCCATGGCCCACTTGAGATTCTTGTTGTCTTTTGAGCCATCGATATCAGACGTCACGAGGATCCAGCTTAAATGACAATCCGCTCACCGCAGGCGTATTGGCGGCGAGCGGCAGGCAATGAGCGTATTTGCCGGTTTCGTAACGCGACGCGCTGCGCTCGCCGGCAACGCCGGGGTCCGGCACGAAGCTGTTCTGAGCTAATTCAGGTTGGGCGCGTGGAAGGTGTCGCACTGGTTGGGTTCGCCGGTTTGATAGCCGACGGTGAACCAGTGCTGACGCTGCTCCGAAGAGCCGTGCGTCCACGACTCGGGGTTCACCCGCCCGGTAGCCGCCTTTTGGATGCGGTCGTCGCCGACGGACGCGGCGGCCGATAGCGCATCAGCAATGTCCTTGTCGCTCAGCGGTTCCAGGAACGGAACACCGGTGCTTTCCTGCTTGGTGGTGGAGGCGTAGTGGGCCCACACCCCGGCGTAGCAGTCGGCTTGCAGTTCGGTGCGCACGCCGTTACCGCTGGCGCCTTGCGCGCCCTGCTGGGCGCGACCGAGTGATCCCTGCAGATTCTGCACATGGTGTCCGAATTCGTGGGCTACCACGTATTCCTGTGCCAATGGCCCACCGCTGGACCCGAATTGGGTGCGCAGCACGTCGAAGAAGCCGGTGTCAAAGTAGGCGGTTTTATCGACCGGGCAGTAGAACGGGCCCACCTCGGTGGTGGCCGCTCCGCAGCCGGTGTTGACCTGTCCGCTGAACAGCCGGACCCGCGGCCGGGTGTATCCGCGCATCAGCTGCGTCCACACGGCGTCGACGGAGTTGCCGGTGGCGACCACGCGGCACTGCACGTACCGGTTGGCGTCGGCCCCGGTGCGACACTTGCTCAGGTCGAAACCGGGCGCGCCGTCCTGGCCGGCACTCGGCGCCGGCAGTTGGGTGGCTACTTTGCCGGGATCGACCCCGAGCAGCAGCGCGACAACGAGGAACAACAACCCGCCGAGTCCGCCGCCGATCGCGATTCCGCGCCCGCCGCCGCCGCCGGACGATGCCGTCGTGCTGGTGTCGATCTGCATGCCCTCGTTGAAGGTCATCGCACTCTCCGTCGCGGTTTTCGGCGTGGCTGACAGCCCGGCGAGATCAGCTTTGCACACTACGAATCAGGCGTGCCTGCGGTTGCCGAAGTTCCTGCGTTCGCCCGCACGTCCAGCGGCGAAGTCCGGGGCACCGCCGAAGGCGGCGTCCCGGTGTGGCGCCTGCAGCGCTCACGCGCACGTACATCCACTGTATTCCGGGAGTGCTTAGGGTACCTTTAGTCCCTGACACCAGGCCACGCCCAGTAGGCCTGCAGGGAACGGGGTACCCTCATGTCTCAGAGAACCAGTGAACTTTCTCGGCTTCCGGCTATGTATCTGTCGAAGCCTTCTGTCGTCCTTCCCGAGACCGCCGTTGACAACGACATGGTGCTGTCACGCGTTCGTGAATCGTTTCGCGGTCCGGAATCCGAGTGGGAAGCCATCAATCAGGGCGTCCGATACGTGCTGGGCCGGTGTAACACCCAGGTCCGCTACATCGACCCGGACGACGCGCTCTCGCCCGGTGAGTTCGCGTCCCGGGCGGCGACAGCCTGCCTCTTCGAGAGCGGCGTGGAGGCGTCGCAGGTCGACCTTTTGGTGTACGGCGGAATCGCCCGCGAGAATTTCGAGCCCGCGACCGCGGCCGAGGTGGCCGGCCGCCTCGGCGCGACACCACTGCACGCATTCGACGTCACCTGTGCCTGTGCCGGTCTGCTCGAGGCGATCCACGTGGTCGCCGGCTACTTCGCGCTGCATCCGCAGCTCAAGACCGCGCTGGTCTGCGCCGGCGAGCTCTGGCGCGACCACGTCAACTACGACCTTCAGACGCTCGAGGATGTCGCGAACTACGCGGCAGGACTCACCCTGGGCAACGCCGCCGCAGCCTTCCTCATCACCCGTGAGTCGCTGGCAGCGGGAGGCGCACGGCTGTTGGGCTTCCGGCACAAGACATTGGCCGAGCACTACGACCTGTGCTCAGCGCCGGTCGACGGTCCCTTCTTCTCTCGCTCGAAGGAGCTTTTCGCACTTGCGGTGCACGTGCCCGGCGAGGTTCAGCAACTCCTCACCGACGCCGGTTGGGCGCCCGAAGACGTCGACCACTACGTCTTTCACCAGCCGAGCCAAGCGATCCTGGAGCGCGTTTTCGATGCAGTCGGCGCGCGTCCGGAGGCGTGCGTGCACACACATTCGCTGTACGGAAACAGCGCGAGCGCTTCCTGGGCTGTCGCGCTCAACCACCGCCTCAAGCACGGTACCGTCAACGATGGCGACAAGCTCGTGTTTACCAGCGCCGCATCGGGTTTCACGATAGTGTGTGCCTCGGCGGTGTGGGAGGGCTAGGTGGGGCGTTATCTGCGTGTCTACAAGGTGCTCGGCCAGACGTTTGGGTCGTGGTTCAAGCCTTTAGGCGCTTTCGTGCTCCTTCAGGTGCGCCAAGCGATTTCGGCGACGACGCTTGGGCTGGACCACATCTTGTTCCCGCGGCATCGCAAGCAGGCGATCGACCGGCCGATCTTCATCATCGGTAATCCCCGCAGCGGTACGACGTTTCTGCACCGCTTCCTGCTCGGTGCGGGCGACATGGCCGCTCTCGAGTTGTGGGAGATGCTGTTTCCCGCGATCACCGCACGTAAACTGCTGGGCGGTATCGTGCCCAGGCTCGACAAGCTGTCACCGGCCCGCTACCACCCATCCGACGTGCACGACACCAGCCTGCGCGGCATCGAAACCGACGACGTGGCCTGGTTTTTCCGGACCATGGCAGGACCGTTCGCGTGGGCCTATTTCCTTGCCTGGCAAGACACCTGGGGAAGTGAATTGTCGCGCCGAGAGTTCGCGATCGATGGGGTGACGCCGGGTGAGGAAGCGCGTTTCTTCGACTACTACGACGCCTGCTGGCGGCGCAACCTGACGCTCAAGGGCGCCGGCCGCGTGCTGGCCAAGACCAGCATGCTCACCATGCGCCTGGACGCGGTGTTGCGGCGTTACCCGGACTGCAAGCTCGTCTACGTCGTCCGCGACCCCGTCGAGGTCATCCCGTCGGGAATGTCCCTGCTGGCGAGCGTGCTGGAAAACGCCTTCGACGTGTGGAACCGCACCACCGACGAAGACCAGCGCCGCTGGGTGGAGAACATGTACCAGGCATCGTGCGACATGCTGCGCCACTTCCACGACGCTCATGCGGCCGGCAAGATTCCCGAACGCAATCTGTGCATCGTGCGCTATGAGGACCTGATCAACGACCTCGAACCGACGATGGAGCGCATCCTCGAGTTCGTCGAGATCAAGCCGTCGGCGGCATTCGTCGAGGAAGTGCACGCGCAAGCGGAGCGGCAGCGCAACTACACCAGCAAGCACGGGCATTCGCCCGCGCAGTTCGGTCTGAGCCCCGAGCGGATCCGGGCAGACCTGGGGTTCGTCTACGACGCATACGGGCTCTCGTCGACCAGCGATGGACACCGAAAGGATCACCAACATGGGTAAGCGCGCGATCGCGAAGCGCGAAAAGCTTTCGGGTCCTTCACTTGTCGATCCGCGAGTGCGCTTGGCCGCAGGCTCGGCGACGTCGAGGACGCGTCGTGTCGGCAAGATCGGAACGGCCGCCGGCGGACTGCTGGGCCTGGCCTTGCTTCCCTTGGCGGTCGCCAACGCCGACGACTACGGAAACTACGACCTCGTTCCCAGTGCCGCCGACACCGTAGCGGATGGCGGGGTCCGCAACTTCTCGGTCGAGGTTCCGCCGGCGGCGGGCGGAAGCGTTCAGGGCACCGAAACTTTAGACGTCGACAACGCGAGCGGCACTCAGGTCGGGACTATCACCGCCGACGTGACGAATACCACCGATGTGTTCGGTGACACCAACCAGGAAATCCTGGTCACCTCCGACGGCGCAGCCACCAACGTCGGCACCGCCGCCGGGGACGTTCCGCCGGTCGGGTCGGTCTTCGACACCTACACCTACAGCAGCGGCATCCCGGTGGTCTACTCCGACATCCCCACCTCCACTGGCGACCAGATGTCCTATACCGTGGCCGGCCTCGACATTCCCACCACGTATGACGCGATCAGCACCGTCGCCCCGGTGAGCACCGCCGGGGCGGGGGCCGGCTTCACCGACGACACATTCGTCTTGTCCGGTCCGGAAACCGTCAACGGAGTCAACGGGATTCCGCCCGCGGACTACGACCTGCTGGGAGTCCAGACATTCGACGTCGACAACTCGAGCGGCACCCAGATCGGGTCCTTCACCGCCGACGTGGCCAACAGCTCCGATGCCGCGGGTAACTCCACCCAGGATCTCCTCGTCACCTCGTCCAGCGGCGACGCCCCGTCGGCCGGGTCGGTGTACGACTATTTCTTCACCGGCACCGCCGGTGAAGACAGCACCTATAACGTCTACTCCGACATCCCCTCGACGACGGGTGGCGCGGACACGGTCACCGACACCGTGGTCAGCCCCTACGGCTCGTCCGTCATTCCCGTCGACTTCGACGCGGCCGCCGGTCTCGCCGATGAACTCGGCGGAACCGCGCCGGTCGGAACGGCCATCGACCTGCCCAACGCATACGACATCACCCCGGCCGGCGCGGGAACGATCGACGGAATCGACGGCATTCAGCCCGAGGACATCGACGTTCAGGGAACTCAGTCGTTCGACTACACCGACACAGCCACCGGCCAGACCGGAACCTTCGACGCCGACGTGGCACAGAGCACGATCATCTTCGGTGACACCACCCAGGAACAACTCGTGGTCACCTCGTCGACCGGGGACGCTCCGCCGGACGGCTCGGTGTTCGAGGTTTACAACTATGGTGACGGCTACCAGAACATCTACTCCGACATCCCTTCGACGACCGGCGGCGCGAACACCATCACCGATACCTTCGTGACCCCGTTCGGGGATGTCAACGTTCCCGACACCTATGACGCGGCCGCGGCTTTAGCCTCCGATTCGTCGACGAACTTCGCCGACCCTGGGGCGTCGACGGCCGCCGCTGACCTCCTCGGCGGTCTCGATCCCTCGGCAGCGCTCGACAGCGGCGCGTTCGCCGATCTGTTCCCCCAGGCTGCGGCGCTGTTGTCCAGCCTGTTCTGAGTCGCCCCGGACGCTTGCTAACCGGGGCCGTCACTGGCCGCGGCCAGCAGCGGGACGAGGACGTCGCTGATCGGCGTTGGGATCCCGTGGGCGCGGGCCTTACGGATGATCACCCCGTTGCGGATGTCCCACTCCTGCGGGCGACGGGCCTCGCGGTCGGCCAGCATCGAGGTGCCCATGTCGCTGGGCGCCGCGCGGAACATCTCCACGGTGCCGGTGGCGACGTCGTCGGCCAGCCGGGCGCCTTCGGCGCGCGCGACGGCGACGCACTCTGCGGCGTAGCGCTGCGCCAGGTCGGCGAGGTCGTCGCGACGGAACATGCCCGATCGCCGGCCGGTGAGCACCATCAGCCCGGCCACCGCGTTGACCAGCAGCTTGCGCCACGCGGCGGTGACGAAGTCGGGGTCGCAGTCGGCGACACCGCCCGCCGCGCGCCACAATTCGGCGAAGGTCGTGGCCGCGGGCCCGGTCGGTAGCGTCAGCCGCGCCTCGGTGCGCAGTCGCACCCAGCCGTCGGGCTGAGTCTCCGCCGAAAACCAGACGATGCCGGGGATGACGGTCGAGGTCGGACAGCGCGGCTGTACCTGCTCGACCTGTTCGACGCCGTTCTGCAGGACGACGACAGTGGTGTCCGCATCGCACAACCGGCCCAACCACCGTGCTGCGTCGGCGTTCTGGGTGGCTTTGACTGCCAGCAGCACCACGCCGACCGGGGCCGTGATCGTGGCGGGATCGGTGCGCACCGGCCCGGCCACGACGATCGGATCGGCGCAGTCGGGCCGCAGTTCGATCCGGGCTCGCGGCGTCCGGCCGCAGACCAGAACGTCGTGACCGGCGGCGGCGAGGTAGGCGGCCACCGTCGTACCGACGGCTCCTGGACCGACAACTGCAATATCCATGACGAGCACTGAAACTACCCGCCTCTAGACTGAGCTGTACTTCCCACCGCTGACAAGGAGTATTTGTGCTGCGCAGCCATGCCGCCGGTTCATTGCGGGCCACCGACGCCGGGCATCAGGTGACGCTGGCCGGTTGGGTCGCGCGCCGCCGCGACCACGGCGGGGTGATCTTCATCGATCTGCGCGACGCCACGGGGGTGTCGCAGGTGGTGTTTCGTGCTACCGACGTGCTGGCCCAGGCTCACCGGCTGCGCGCCGAGTTCTGTGTGGCGATCCAGGGTGTGGTGGAGATCCGCCCGGAGGGCAACGCCAACTCCGAGATCGCCACCGGCGAGATCGAGGTCAACGCGACGTCGCTGACGGTGTTGGGGGAGTGCGCGCCGCTGCCGTTTCAGCTCGACGAGCCCGCCGGTGAGGAAGTGCGGCTGCGCTACCGCTACCTCGACCTGCGCCGCGACGGCCCGGGCAACGCGATTCGGTTGCGCTCCAAGGTGAATGCCGCCGCGCGCGGCGTGCTGGCCGCGCGGGACTTCGTCGAGATCGAGACCCCGACCATGACGCGTTCGACGCCGGAAGGTGCGCGCGACTTTTTGGTCCCGGCCAGGCTGCAGCCCGGCTCCTTCTACGCCTTGCCGCAGAGCCCGCAGCTGTTCAAGCAGCTGCTGATGGTGGCCGGCATGGAGCGCTACTACCAGATTGCCCGCTGCTATCGCGACGAGGATTTCCGCGCCGACCGCCAGCCGGAATTCACCCAGCTCGACATGGAGATGAGCTTCGTCGAGGCCGACGACGTCATCGCCACCGCCGAGCAGGTGCTCACAGCGGTGTGGGCATTGATCGGCTACGACCTCCCCACTCCGATACCGCGCATCAGCTATGCCGAGGCGATGCGACGCTTCGGCACGGATCGACCTGACCTACGGTTCGGGGTTGAACTCGTCGAATGCACAGAGTTTTTCTCCGACACCACGTTTCGCGTCTTCCAGGCGCCTTACGTGGGTGCGGTGGTGATGTCGGGCGGGGCGTCGCAGCCGCGCCGGACGCTGGACGGCTGGCAAGAGTTCGCCAAACAGCGCGGCCACAAGGGTCTGGCCTATGTGCTGGTCGGCGACGACGGCACGCTGAGCGGTCCGGTGGCCAAAAACCTGTCCGACGCCGAACGCGACGGCCTGGCCGCGCACGTCGGCGCGCAACCCGGCGACTGCATCTTCTTCTCGGCGGGGCCGGCGAAAGCGTCTCGTGCGCTGCTGGGTGCGGCGCGGGACGAAATCGCGAAGCGGCTCGACCTGATCGATCCGAACGCCTGGGCGTTCACCTGGGTCGTCGACTTCCCGTTGTTCGAGCCGGCCGACGACGCCGCCGCCGCCGGCGATGTCGCGCTGGGCAGCGGTGCCTGGACCGCGGTGCATCATGCGTTCACCGCACCGAAGTCCGACTCGGAGGCCACCTTCGACAGCGACCCGGGCAGCGCACTGGCCGACGCCTACGACATCGTGTGCAACGGCAACGAGATCGGTGGCGGCTCCATTCGTATCCACCGTCGTGACGTGCAGGAACGCGTGTTCGCGATGATGGGCATCGGTGCTGCCGAGGCGCAAGAGAAGTTCGGATTCCTGTTGGACGCGTTCACCTTCGGCGCCCCGCCACACGGCGGCATTGCGTTCGGCTGGGATCGGATCGTGCAGCTGCTGTCCGGGTCGGATTCGATCCGCGAGGTGATTGCCTTCCCCAAGTCCGGCGGCGGCGTCGACCCGTTGACCGATGCCCCCGCGCCGATCACGGCGCAGCAGCGCAAGGAATCGGGCATCGATGTGGTGCCCGAGGTGAATCGAGATCGACGCTAGCCCCGCCCCCGGCAGCTCGGCGCTGGCTTCGATCTCGGCGGTATCCCCGTGCTCGCAGCCCGCACAGCCTGAACAGTTAGCCCCGCCCGGTAGTTAGCCCGTCAACCGACCCCTCGAAACTCACGGTTACGGGGCTATCACGGCACCTATCACGGGGTGGTCACGCCGTCCGTGCACGGCTCAGTGCGGTACCAGAGACCACAGCGTCGACAGCGTGCCCCGCACCGGGTGCAAGAAGAGGTTCACGATCTGGATCGGGAACAGTTGGCCATTGCCACCGCATTTGGGCCACGCGCCGGGCCCCTGGGTGGCCAGTACCCGGTTGGCCACGGCGATCTGTTCTTCGCGCGGGGCCGTCGCCGGGTCGCCGATGCCGCCGTTGGCGGCCCAGGTAGAGGGCTTGAACTGCAGCCCGCCGTAGAACCCGTTGCCCGTATTGGCGTGCCAGTTGCCGCCCGATTCGCACTGTGCCACGGCGTCCCAGTTCATCCCGTCTGCGTAAGCCACGCCGGTGGTCGGATCGACCAGCAGTGTCATGCCCAGGACCACCAGGGTGGCTATCGCCACGTGCTTGCACAGTGTGCTCAGTAGCCCAGCTAAATGACTCATTTAACAGGTCTAACAAGTCAGCGTGAAAGGAGTCAATGAGTGGGGCTTTAGTAATCAATGAGATTAAAGTTTAATAACGCGTTTTACGTTGCTCATGTTAATCAGAGTAAACTACTGAGATAATTGGTGCAGTTTATAACTAGTGAGTTATATGAGTAAGAAGTTATCTAGCCGTGATGGAGTGAACTAGAGTGACATGTGATGCTGCTGTTACTCAAGTGATATCAAGTGCGGACCGACGCGTTCCTCGGACGTTCCGAAAAACTCCCGGACCAGGCGTTTTGGGGGGCTTGCTGGGACAGCGTGTGGAGTACGTCGGGCTGCGCGGCTGCGCGCCGCCCCTAGCGTCACTAATGTTGCAGCGTGACGTCGCCGAGCCAGGCCAATGATCCGGAGCGGCCCCCGGATCATCATCCGCCGGCGCGGGGTGCCCGCTACCGGATCATCCATCGCACCGAGTACCGGTACTCAGACGTGGTGACGAGTTCGTACGGTCGCGGCTTTCTCACTCCGCGCGATCTGCCGCGGCAACACTGCCTGTTCCACGACTTGCGGATCTCGCCGACGCCGGCCGACAGCTCGACGAGCCCGGATACCTACGGAAACATCAGTTCGTACTTCCATGTCACCGAGCCACATCGCGCGCTGACAGTCACCAGTGAGTCCATCGTCGAGGTGTATCCGGCGCCGCCCGAGCGCTGGGGTGCCGGGCCGGCGCTAGACCCCTGGGAGCACGCCCGCCCGGTCGGCGTGCGCGGTGCGTTGGCGTCCGAGTTCACGCTCGACCTGAACCCGCCCGAGATCACCGACGCAGTGCGGGAGTACGCCGCGCCGAGTTTCGAGCCCGGTAGACCGCTCGTCGCGGTGCTGCGTGACCTCACCACGCGGATCTACACCGACTTCACCTATCGCTCCGGGTCGACGACGGTGTCGACTGGCGTCGACGAGGTTCTAGAAGCGCGGGAAGGGGTATGTCAGGACTTCGCTAGGCTGGCGATCGCCTGTCTGCGCGCCAACGGGTTGGCGGCCAGCTACGTCTCCGGTTACCTGGCCACCGTCCCGCCCCCGGGGAAGGACCGCATGATCGGTATCGACGCCACGCACGCCTGGGCGGCGGTGTGGACGCCGCAGCCGCCCGGCCGATTCGAGTGGCTGGGACTCGATCCCACCAACGATCAGATGGTCGACGAGCGATACATCATCGTCGGGCGGGGCCGCGACTACGCCGACGTACCGCCGTTGCGCGGCATCATCTACACCAATGCCAAGAACAGCGTGATCGACGTCGCGGTCGACGTCGCACCCTACGAAGGTGGCGAAATGTATGCGTGATTTCCACTGCCCCAATTGCGGACAGCGGCTGACGTTCGAGAACTCGGCCTGCCTGGCGTGCGGCAGTGCGCTGGGCTTCTCGCTCGAGGAGATGGCACTGCTGGTGATCACCACCGGCGATGACGCGGCCCGCGCCGGATTCGTCAGTGCCGGCAAGTACGAACTGTGTGCCAATCGCAATCTCGCAGAATGCAATTGGCTGGTTCCGATACGCACGCCGACCTGGCTGTGTAGCTCGTGTGTGCTCACCAGCGAACGGCCCAACGACGCCGACCCCGGAGGGTTGGCCGAATTCGCGCGCGCCGAGGCCGCCAAGCGCAGGCTTATCGCCGAACTCCACGAGTTGAAGCTGCCGATCGTCGGGCGTGCCCAGGACCCCGACTACGGCCTCGCGTTCCGGCTGCTGTCCAGTGCGCATGTGTCGGTGACGACTGGGCACCAAAACGGCGTCATCACACTGGATCTGGCTGAGGGCGACGATGTGCACCGCGAGCAGTTGCGGGTCGAGATGGACGAGCCCTACCGCACCCTGCTCGGGCACTTCCGGCACGAGATTGGGCATTACTACTACTACCGGCTGATTACACCGTCGGCTGCGTTCGTCGCGCGTTTCAACGAACTGTTCGGTGACCCGAATGCCGACTATCAGGCGGCCCTGGACCGGCACTACAGCGAGGGCGCGCCGGCGGGCTGGGAGCTGACGTACGTGTCGTCCTACGCGACAATGCATCCGGCCGAAGACTGGGCGGAGACGTTCGCGCACTACCTGCACATTCGGGACACGCTGGACACCGCGGCATGGTCGGGCTTCGCGCCGGCGACGGCCACCTTCGATCGGCCGGTGCTGGGTCCCAGCGCATTCATGACGATCATCGACATGTGGCTTCCGGTGTCCTGGTCACTGAACATGGTGAACCGGTCGATGGGCCACGACGACCTGTATCCGTTTGTGCTGCCAGTCGCGGTGCTGGAGAAGATGAAATTCATCCACTCGGTCATCGACGAGGTGACCGCGGCATCGGGTAGGTCCGGCACGCTCAGCGCGTGAGCGCGCCGGTCACGGCATCGTCCGCCGCTCGTCGCCACCCCACAGCGGTTGGGTGCCGCCCGGCAGGGCCAGTTGAGTTGCGGTGATGACCTCGGCCAGTTCGCGCAAGGCGCTATGGGTGGTGGTGAGCAGTTCGGCCAACTTGTCGCGGCGTCCGTCGGGCGAGACCACTTCCAGCTCAGCGGGATGCGAGCGTCGCAGCAGGGTGCTGACCTGGGCAACCATCCGCTGCGGGCGTGACGACCCCGACGAGCCGGGCAGGTCGCCGAGATCGGTTCGCAGCCGCTCCAGCTGGTACACCAGCGACCGGGGGTTCGTCGAGTCGAACAGCATCAGCTCCGCCAGCGCGGCCACGTTGACCTGGCCGGCCGTGCGACGGCGGTAGATGACCGCGGATTCCGTTGCGATCAGCGTCGATTCGATGACGGTCCGCTCGGCGGCCGGCGCCAGGACGGTGGTCAACGTGGCGTTCAGCAGGGCGGTCAGGCCCAGCCCACGTTCGATCCGCTTGCCGATGTCCATCATGGACCAGCCGACGTCCTGCACCATGGACTCGGCGGACACGCCTGCCAGGGTCAGCATCCCGATCAAGGTCTGCGACTGCGCCGTCTCCAGCATTGCGCCGCCCTCGGCCAGCGAATCTGGCGGTTCGGCGTCATGCGCCAGCGCACGCTCGACACCGGCGAGCACACCCCAGGTGTCGCTGGACAATTGGTCGCGCACCGCTCTGGCGGCCAGCGCCAGCCGGTCGACCGATTGCGCCAATGATCCGGGGCGGTCGCGGTCCATCGTCAGCGACCACAGTGTCGACGGTGCGGTCGCAATGGTCTCGGCCTGGTCTCCGGCACCGGGGTCGGTTCCGGTGATGCGGTCCAGCGCTGCCATCAGGACAGGGACGCACTGGCTTTCCGAAATCTCCTGACGGTGCCGGAATTCGTAGTAACGCCGCCGAGCGGCAATCAGCAACCGGGCCATGTTCTCGGCGCGCTCTCCGTAGCGACCCATCCAGAACAGGTCCGACAGCACCCGCGGCGAGCTGACGCCCAACGTGCCCGCGCCCGCCTTCGCGGACGTTTCCGGCGTCGGCAACGTGACGGCCTCAGTTCGCAACCTGTCGGTAGGCTTAACCCAGATATCCTTGGCAGCAAAGGTTTTCAACGTGTAGGCCGCCGGACCCTGGGCGAGCACGTAGCCGAGGCCGCCCAGCATCGGTGCGTACCCCCCGCGTTGAGCCACCGTGAACAGGCGGATACCCACCCCGCCCGCCGAGAGTTCGCCGGCGCTGCTGGTGGGCGCGGACGAAAACTGCGGCAGTTCCTGGCCGACCCATTGCCACGGCATCGCGCTGATCGCGGCAGCCAGGTCGGCGAGGCGCTCGGACGAAAGCGCCGGCCCGACAAGGGTCTGCCCGCCGATGGTCGGCCTGATCAACAACGATGACAGGTTGGCCAGCAGGTGCGATCGTTCGCTGTCGATGCCACCCCAATAGCTCGGTGCGCTGGGCAGCAACGGCGATTCGCCGAGGAGTCGGGTAGCCAATTGGGGTAGGAACCGTTGCAGACCAGCACTTTCCAGGATTCCGCTGCCGACTGTATTCACCACGGTCACCGTGCCGCGGTGCTGCGCCTCCATCAGCCCGGCCACGCCCAGCCGCGAGTTGGCGCGCAGATCGAGTGGATCGGTGTAGGTGGCATCGATGCGGCGGAAGACCACGTCGACACGCTTGAGTGTGCCCAGCGAGCGCATCCACAACTTCCCGTCGCGAACCGTCAGGTCCGCGCTCTCCACCAACGGGAAGCCCAGCAGTGTCGCGAGATACGCCTGATCGAAGGAGGTTTCGGAGTAGATGCCGGGGCTCAGTACGACGACTACCGGGTCTTGCACGCCGTCGGGCGCCGCGTCGATCAGCGCCAGCCGCAACGCCTGCGCGAACGGTGTCGTGGGCCGCGGCCCGACCCTTTCGTACAGGTCGGGCAGGGCTTGCGCCATCACCCGTCGATCGGCGAGCGCATACCCTGCGCCGGACGGGGCCTGGGTCCAGTCGGCGTTGACTCCGAAGCTACCGTCGGGGAGCCGGCTGACATCGCAGGCGTGCATGAAAAGCTGATGGTGCCCGGGCACCTCGATCCCGTCGGCGGCGCGCACATAGCCGGGATGGGCGAACAACAACTCCGGGGGCAGCACGCCTTCGGTGAGCGAGCGTCGATTGCCGTACAAGTCGGCCAGGACGGCATTGAGAACCCGGGAGCGCTGCACCAGCCCGGTCTCGAGCAGGTCCCAGTCGGGTGCCGAGACCACCAGTGGCAGCGGGTCCAGACGCCACGGTCGCGGCTCACCGTGCCCGCCGGCGGGGTCGACGAGGGTGTAGGTGATGTCGTCGTTGTCGACGAGTTGGCGGACCGCCGAGCAGAGCCGATGCAGGCCGGCTTTTCCACGGTCACCCACCGCGTCCGCGAGGTCGGCCCATGCCGGGCGAACTCCGCCGGTCTCGTCGAGGAACTCGTCGTAGCCGATGAGCGGCCCTTGAAGAGACGGTGGGCGCAAGTCGAACAGCGCGTCCTGAGCACGGGCGCTGCGATACCCGGCCAGCAGTCGGTCGACGTCGGTGCGGTCTTGCGACGCTGCCGGGTCGCGTGGGCGGACTGCCATTTCTGTCGAAGCCATCATCGCAGGACGGTACGCACGCGCCGCGGATCGAGGATGCCCGGCGCGCCGACGCTTGTGGAATTTCGCACCTGCACCTCTCCAATGGCGGCAGGCTCGAGCTCCAACGCCACGTTGATGGTCATAGTCGCAAATCACATCACACCGGCAACCGGGTCGCAGCGCAGCCAAGGCCGGATTTCGGTGTGGTGTCGGCGGAGTGGCGTAACCGGGTTTGACTGTTGCGCTTTCCTAGGATCGCTCGGGTGAATGATCGGTACGGTCCGGATGTTCTAGCACGTGACCCGCACAACGCACGCAATCCCCGGTCCACCGACATGCCCATTGAACTGGGCATGGTCGTGGAAGACGCGCAGACCGGTTATGTCGGCGCGGTGGTCGCTGTCGAGTACGGCCGGATGCAGCTCGAGGACCGCCACGGCCGCCGCAAGCCGTTTCCGGTCGGCCCGGGATACCTGGTCGACGGCAAACCGGTGATTCTGATCGCGCCTCGGGCTGCGCCGCCCAAGGCCACGGCCCGGACGGCGTCGGGATCGGTGGCGGTGACTGGCGCGCGGGCCCGCGTTGCCCGCACCGGCCGCATCTATGTGGAGGGCCGCCACGACGCCGAACTGGTCGAGCAGGTGTGGGGCGACGACCTACGGGTCGAGGGTGTGGTGGTCGAATACCTCGGCGGCGTCGACGATCTGGTCGGCATCGTCGAGCAGTTCCGGCCCGGACCGCAACGACGGCTGGGCGTGCTGGTCGACCACCTGGTGGCGGGCTCGAAAGAATCGCGACTGGCCGACGCGGTGCAGCGCAGCCGGGCCGGCGCACACACGCTGGTCGTGGGCCACCCGTTCGTCGACATCTGGCAGGCCGTCAAACCGGCCCGGCTCGGGTTGACGGAGTGGCCGGTGATCCCGCGCGGTGTTGAGTGGAAGCACGGAATCTGCCAGGCCCTCGGCTGGCCGCACGCCGACCAGGCCGACATCGCCGCCGCGTGGCGCCGCATCCGCGGGAAGGTTCGCGACTGGACCGACCTCGACGCCGCGTTGATCGGCCGGGTGGAAGAGCTGATCGACTTCGTCACCCAGCCGTGATGCGCGTCGTGGCGCCGCCGGCGCTAGAGCGTGGGCGGTGCAACCGGGCCGCCGGAGAGCCGGCGGTAGGTGTACACCTGGATCAGCAGCGCCAAGGGGCCGGTCAGCAGAATGCCCACGACGCAGGCGAGTAAGCCCACGATCACCAAAAGAGTCTGCACCAAGAAAGACAGCAAGGTGTCGCCGACGTGCGACCGAACGGTGCTGACGCTGGCCTTCAGCGCGTCGATGGGCGGCAGCGCACGGTCGGTCGCAAACGCGATGGTGAACAGCGCGAAGAAGCTGAACACGATGATCGCGACGAACGACAGCAACGCAAACATGTAACCCGGCAGCGAGATCAGATCCAGGACGAAGCTGATCACGCTCAGCAGCGCGCCGGCCAGCACCACGTTGCCGAAGTTGCGCGGCTTGAAGAACGAGGCCACCGTGACCGGCCTGCCGTCGGCGAGGTCGAGCCCGCCGGACAAGAACGCGGCCTGCACGAAGATGCCGAAGACGAACGACACGATGAACAGCACGAGCATGCCGCCCGCGCCCAGACTCGCCGCGAATGAGGCGCCGTAGTCGCCGTCCGCCGCGGTATCGGCTGTGGCGCCCCCCAGCAACACGAACACCAGACCGTGAACGACCACGCCGATCACGCCGTAGATCAACGCCGCCAGCACCAGCGGGCCGAGGTTCTTGCTGAACTTGTTCCACGCCCAGTTGAACGCTTCGCCGACGTCGAATCCCGACCCGGGTGGCGGTCCGTATCCGGCATAAGCCGGGTAACCGGGCGGCGGCCCGTAGCCGGGAGGTGGTGGCGGGTAGCCGGGGGGAGGTCCGTAGCCGGGCGGGGGTCCGTAGCCCGGCGGCGGTCCGTAGCCGGGGGGAGGAGGTGGCGGCGCGCCGTAGCCCGGCGGCGGTCCGTATCCGGGCGGAGGCGGATAGTCGCCCGGGTTGGGGTTTCCCCCGTACGGCTCATTGGGATAGCCGGGGTGCTCCGGAGGTTGGCTCATGGCCGCTCCTGCCTCGTCGTCGGATGTTGTCCAGGCGTGCGCTTTGGCGAACTTAGCAAGTATTCGTCAATGGCGCTGTGACCTCACCGTGGGCGCTTACGTGTCGTGTCGGCGTGGTATGCCTGAACCGTGTCTGAGGGTCTATTCGACGTCCCCGACGAGGACGGTCTCGGCGAGCCTGCGCGGGGACGTGCGGCGGGGGCGCCACTGGCGGTTCGGATGCGTCCGTCGACTCTCGAGGAGGTCGTGGGCCAAGATCACCTGCTGCAGCCCGGGTCTCCGCTGCGGCGACTGGTCGAAGGTTCGGGGATGGCGTCGGCCATTCTTTACGGCCCACCCGGCAGCGGGAAGACCACCCTGGCGTCGCTGGTGTCGCAGGCCACCGGCCGCCGGTTCGAGGCGCTGTCGGCTTTGTCGGCGGGGGTCAAGGAAGTCCGGGCCGTGATCGATACCGCGCGACGCGCCGCGGCGCACGGTCAGCAGACGGTGCTGTTCATCGACGAGGTGCACCGGTTTTCCAAGACTCAGCAGGACGCGTTGCTGGCCGCTGTCGAGAACCGGGTCGTTCTACTGGTTGCGGCGACTACCGAGAATCCGTCGTTTTCCGTGGTCGCGCCCTTGTTGTCGCGATCGCTGATCCTGCAACTGCATCCGCTGACCGCTGACGCGGTCCGTGCGGTGGTACGGCGCGCCATCGACGATCCACGCGGCCTCGGCGGCCGGGTAGCGGTGACGCCCGAGGCGGTCGACCTGTTGGTCAGACTCGCGGCGGGGGATGCCCGGCGGGCGCTGACGGCGTTGGAGGTGGCGGCCGAGGTAGCGGAGCAGGTCACGGTCGAGACCATCGAACAGTCGATGGACAAGGCCGCGGTCCGTTACGACCGCGACGGCGATCAGCACTACGACGTGATCAGCGCCTTCATCAAATCGGTCCGCGGCTCCGACGTCGATGCCGCATTGCACTACCTGGCCCGGATGCTGGTGGCCGGCGAGGACCCACGGTTCGTCGCGCGGCGGCTGGTGATCTTGGCCAGCGAAGACATCGGAATGGCTGACCCGCTGGCGCTGCAGACCGCGGTCGCCGCGGCGCAGACGGTCGCGTTGATCGGCATGCCCGAGGCCAAACTGACCCTGGCGCATGCCACCGTCTACCTGGCGACGGCGCCGAAGTCCAACGCCGTCACCACCGCGATCGGGGCAGCAATGGGAGACATCAGCGCCGGCAAGGCCGGGCTGGTGCCGCCGCATCTGCGCGACGGCCACTACTCGGGCGCCGCGTCGCTGGGCAACGCCCAGGGCTACAAGTATGCCCATGATGATCCAGATGGCGTTGTGCCGCAACAATATCCGCCTGATGAGCTGATCGGCGTCGACTACTACCTGCCTACCGGCCGTGGGGCGGAACGCGAAATCGGGTCGCGCCTGGAGAAGTTGCGGGCAATCATTCGCCGACGGCGTGGTTAGTCACACCGGTCACATCGGCAACCTCTCTCGGTCGGCACTCTTTTTCCACAACATCACCACCGGCGATATCACCGGCCAGTGATAGCGCCCGCGGTCATAAAACGGAAAAAGAGCCTGTCCCCAACTCAGTGACTGATGCGGTTGCTGGTGCTGCTGTGGTACGCCTGCTCCAGTCGGACGGCCAGTGATCGGCCCGCGTCGAGGACGTGTCGTTCGGCGATGTCGCGGGCTTTGTCGGAGTCGCGATCGGCCAGGGCCGCCACCAGTGCCTGATGTTCGTCGAGTGCGTTGTGCTCATGCTCGGGGAACATCGCGAAGAAGTTCGACGGAACCACCCGGACGGCTTGCCGAATTTGCGCCATCAACCGTCGCGAATGAGCGGCCCGATGAATCTCGCCGTGGAAACGCCAGTTGGCGTCGACGGCGGCTTCTCCGGTGTGCATCTCGAATTCCATTGCCAGCGAACGCAGTTGATCGATCCCACGATCAGAGACCCGTTCGGCGGCCCATGCTGCCGCTTGGCCGGTCAACACCCCGAGAATCGTGAAGCTGTCCAGAACGTCTTGCGGGGTCATGCCGATTACGGTGATGCCGCTGCGCGGCGCAACGCGCACCAACCCGTCGTAGGACAACTCCAGCAGCGCCTCGCGGACAGGGGTGCGACTGGTGGCGAATTCCTTGGTGATCGCGTCGAGGTCCAGGCGGGTGCCGGCGGGCAACGTGCCAGTCAGGATGCGGTCGCGCAACTCGCGCGCGGCGCGCTCACGGACCGTGCCGCCGATATCAACACCGTCGTTCGGAGCCATGGCGAAGACCTTAAAGGCTGGAGGGAGGCCGGGACTTGAAATCTAATATATCAGATGTTAGACATCAGTAATGACTACTCGGCAAATGGCACTCGTCGCCTTCATGCAAGCGGGCAGCACGTCGGTTTACGCGGGTTCGTGGCGTCACCCCGCGACCGAGCACGGCTACCTCGACGCGTCGTACTACGCCAAGATCGGCCGG
>NZ_JBYCLD010000346.1:0-1928 GCF_057473725.1 Mycobacterium sp. TH-M11
TGCGTCCGATGAGAACACCTGGAACGCCATTCAATTCGACGTCGCCTGATCACAACCCACGAAGATGAAGGGAACAGCTCTATGACCTCGACACGCACTCCGCGGCCGCAACTACTCCGCCAGCTCGGTGGCGAAAAACTCTCCACCGGGGCTGTGACGCCGCACCAGGACTACGGCTTTTTCGGCCCGGACTCAGTGGCCTGGAAGGTGTGGGGATATCCCAGCTCGCTCACCGTGGGGTTCCAGCGGGCCGTGGTCATCGAGGAACTCGACCCCAACCTCATCGCCGCGGTCGACAAAACTCACGATATCTACAAGCGGCCACGCACCCGCTATGACCGCACCCTGCACTACTTCGCGCTGGTCGCATTCGGCGGCTCCCGCGAAACATCAACCGCCGCTGACGTGTTGGTAAAAATTCACTCCAAGGCGATCGGCACCGAACCCTACGGCGGTAAGCAATACGATGCCAACGACCCCGCCTCGCAGCTGTGGATCCACCTGACCGCGTGGCACTCGATCCTCTACGCCTACGAAAAGTACGGCCCCGGAAGGCTGTCGGCGCAAGAAGAGGCCCGCTACTGGCAGGAATGCGCTGTCGCGGCCGAATTGCAGACGTGCTCACCACACGACGTGCCCCGCACCCGCGAGGGCGTCCGACGTTACTTCGAATGGATGCGCCCGCAGCTGGCCGCCAGCGATATCGCCGTGCAAGCAATGCAACACCTGCTCGACGCCAAGGTCATGCTGCCGCCGACGCCGAAAGCTTTGCGGCCCATAGCCCGACTGGCCGCCCAGGTGCTGCGTGTCGGCACCATCGCCACCATGCCGCGCTGGATGCGTGAGCAGAGCGGCATCAATCAATCCCGCATCGTCGACGTTGTTGTGCGGCCGATCTTGTGGAGCGCTTTCAGGCTGGTTTCCTTCAGCCCGCGCGTGGAGTTGGCGCTGCTCAAAGTGCTGTCCCCCATGACCCATCCCGTCGTTGCGCCCATCAAACTGGGCGTCCCGCCGCTGAACGCGGAAATCCTCACACCTGCAGAAGCCCGAGCGCGGTACGGCTTTGAACCGCCCGCGGTGGCACATCGCGAACTGCGGGACCGTCAAGTAGCCCGGGTATTCGGCCAGGGCATCGAACCCAGTGACGAAGGGCTCATCGAGTCCGAGCCCATCCTCGGCGCCATGAACTAACGTGTCGTCAGATAAATTGCTACGCAACCGCTTCGGGCTGGCCCTTGTCTCTTCTGCGGTGCTGGCGTTGGCAGCGATCGCGCTGCTGTGGCCGATCGCTCTGGACCATTGGGACCAGTACGGGTTTCGCATCGCCTGCGGAAACGGCGCCAGCACTGAGTACACGCAGGCCGCCGCCGCAGATCAAGAGAACCGAAACGCCGTCCAGGGGCAGGCAACCGAACGCGCCACCGACTACGTCGGCGACTGCCGGTCGGCGACCTGGTGGCGCCGCGGATGGACCGCGCCACTGGCAATACTCGGCATCGTCGGTTTGGTCATTCCGCTCCGCGACCACCGGCGGCGACGACATGACAGGTAACCGGCCGATGTGCCAGCTTTGGCCCGCGCTCCGGGTCGTCTGATCCACCGCGCAACGCATCATCGCAGCTCAGAGCCCATTTGCAGCTGTCGGGCTGAGAGGATTTGAACCTGCGACCACTTCACCCCCAGTGAGCTCAAGGGTGTCGTCTACCGTTCTGGACCGTCGCATAAGTGCTGCTCAGACGGCTTCACGAATCTCATCTGTACCGCCCAATCCGGCCTTTTTGATCCCATCTTGGGACACTGGCCACGGGACAGAACACCAGTCGGTTGAGCAGCTCACAGCAGCTCACATTGGTGTGCGGTACGAAACCGAGCCGCCACCTCCGCCAACTCCGGCGGAAGCCGCAAGGATTGTGGCGGCGTCGCCCCGC
>NZ_JBYCLD010000347.1:0-7410 GCF_057473725.1 Mycobacterium sp. TH-M11
AGAGCGGCATGTCGTCGGCCCACCGGTCCAGCCAGTCGATGGCCAGCCGAATGTTCACGTTCGGTTCGGGAACTTCGCCGTCGGAGAGCATGCCCCAGCGCTTCATCAGCGCCAGTTCGGCATTGGCGTGGCGCTGTTCCTCGGCGTGGAAGTAGCGGTAGATCTCAGCGACGGTCGATGTGGGCGCCTTCTTCGCCAGCGCCGCGAACCCCCGGGCGCCGATGTTCTCGATCCAGCACAGGTCGGCCATGAAAGCCTTGAGCTGTGGCCGCTGCTCGTCGCTGATCATCTCGGCGCCCGGTGCGTTCCAGTCGATGTCGGCCAGCGCCCATTGACGGTCTTTGATCTTGGCCAGCATCGCTTCCATGTCGATAGCCATCCGTGCCACTCCTTGGTTCGATCGGTGTAATCAGAGCGGGGCGATGCGGTTCAGCAGACCGACCGCGCGAGTGTAGGTGCCTGGTGCGAACCGCTTGATGTTCCAGCCGAACTTCGCCTCGAGTTGCGGCATGCAGTACAGGTCGCCGCGATCGTGGGCGTCCAGGCACGTTCTTGCGACCTTCTCCGCGGTGAATCCGGTCAACCCCATGATCCGGTTGGCGAGTTTCGTCGCGCCTGCCGAAATCCGGCCTGCTTCGACGATGTTGGTCTTGACGAAGGTCGGGCACAGCACGGTGACTTTGACTCCGCTGCCTGACAATTCGGCGGCAAGCGTCTCAGAGAGCATCAGCACCCCGGCCTTGCTGACGTTGTAGGCACCCATGCTCGGCGCGGCACCGAAAGCGGCGGCCGAGGCGACGTTGATGATGCCCCGCGGCTCCGATGCGTCGGCTGTCCGCAGGATCGGCGCGAAGACATGGCAGCCGTGAATGGGCCCCCACAGGTTGATGCCGAGCACCCACTGCCAGTCCTCCAGCGGGAGTTCGCCGATCGGGGCGCCGCCCGAACCGACGCCGGCATTGTTGATCACCAGCGTGGGCGCGGCGCCGAACCACGATTGCGATTGGCCGGCCAGATCTTGGACTTCGCCGAACTGGGTGACATCGCAGGCGATTGCGATGGCTTCGCCACCGAAGTCACCGATCGTGGTGACTGTTCGCTTGGCGGCAACCTCGTCGATGTCGCTGCACACGACCCGACCGCCGCGCTTGGCGAGCTCGATCGCGAAGGCGGCGCCGATGCCGCTGCCTGCGCCGGTCACCACCGCACGTGCGTGGTGGCTCACCTTGGGCGATTTGCCGAACGGTCCGATCATCGTCAGCCCGCCTTCCCCGTCATATTTTCAATAGTGCTGTCGAGCAATGCTTTCCCGACGAAATCCGCGGCATGTGCCATCGCTTTGGTGGCTTCGGGGGTCAGCCGGGGTAACGCTTGGAAGACGTGCACCTGGTCCGGCCACACCTGAAGGGTGCAGCGGCCGCCGGCGGTACGGATGTCGGCGGCCAAGTGACGCGCATCAGCCAGCAGAAATTCGGCGCCGCCGGCCTGGATGAGTGTGGGTGGCAGCGTCGGGCCGCCGGCGACGTCGAGTTTCAGCCGTGGATGGGCGGGGTCGACGCCCCGGCTGTAGAGCCGAACCAGGCGGGCAGCGTCTGCGGCGCGGATCGCCGGGTCGCGCCGTAAATCCTCACGGGCCCGGGCAAGCTCGAGCGTCAGGTCGATCAGCGGTGAAAACAGCACCAGCGCGGCCGGGCCGCGGGCAGCGACATCGGGCTGCAGCAGCAGGTCCACCGATAAGTGACCGCCGGCTGAATCACCGGCAATCACAACGGTTTCCGCCGGAAGCTGTGCGGTGAGCCAATCCCAGCCGGTCCGCACGTCGTCGGCCGCAGCAGGGAAGCGGTGCTGCGGCGCCAACCGGTAGTCGACGGTGAACACCGGTAGACCGGTCAGCCGTGACAGCCACGCCGCCAGCCTGCGGTGCGTCCGCGGCGAGCAGAGGGCAAAGCCGCTGCCGTGCACAAAGTAGATGGCGCCGCGACTCGTCGAGGCGCCGGGGCCGCGCACCCATTCACCGACGACGCGACGGCCATCGTGTTGCACGTCGACGTGCTCGATGCGCGTGCCGGCCAGCGATGGCCCGAAGGCATCCATGACTCCGGCGATGATTCGTCGTGACGCCCACAAGCCCCAGGCCTGCTCGGGCGGCAGCACCGCGCTTACCTGTCGCAATGTCGCCATGCTCACCAGGGCTGCGGAACGGGAACGTAGTGATCCCCGAGTCCGCATTGACTCCGTCATACGCGAGAGTCAACACCGAATGGTGACATTAGTCAATGGCAAGGTTTGGTCGTGTGTCGGCCGCAAGACCCCTGCCTGGCGACCCCGTGAGGTCGACGCGCTCAGGCAGCGCACTGCACTGGATGGGGTAGGGAAGGCCAGCAATCACAACCGAAGCGCCGATACGGCGCTCGATCACTGCGTCGCCGCGACTGCGTGAACTGAGTGCGTAACTACTTGCCGTGGAACGCCAACAGGGCATCTCCGGTGCTGACGCTGGACGGCGACGCCATCGCGGCGCCTGCTCCGAAGATCGCGACTCCGGCGGCCAGCAGCGAGAACGCGATCGACATGACTGACCGCTTTGCCTCGACACGACCGCTCGCTGCGGGTGCCATCTTGTTAACACTCACTGCCATAGTCACTGCTTTTTCTCCACTTCATCGCAGCGAGGAAACCAACGCTGAGACTCAGGTTAGTGCCCAAAGGTAAGCAATCTCTGTCCGAACTCGATGAATTCGGCGGCGAATCTTAAGACAGTAATTGCCGGGCGATGGCCTTCTTGTCGACCTTGCCTACCGCTGTGGTGGGTAGCGCCGTCATCGCATGGAGTATGTCGGGGCGTGCGTGCCGGGCCACCCCTCGCTGGTCGAGGTAGGCGTTCAGCTCGGGCAGCGTCACCGGTCCGCCCGAGAAAACGACTGCCGCGCAGATTTTTTCGCCGAGATACTGGTCGGGCAGCGCTACCGCTGCCACCGACACAATCGTCGGGTGGGCGCGCAGATGCGCTTCGAGATCGGCTGCGGAAATGGTCTCGCCGCCGCGGTGAATGACGTCTTTCACCCGGCCGGTGACCTCAAGGTATCCGTCAGCGCGCAAACGGACCACGTCGCCGCTGCGATAGAAGCCGTCCGGGTCGAAGGAGATTGCGTTGGCCTCGTCAGCGCGGAAATAACCGTTGATCGTGTACGGGCCGCGGACCAGCAATTCGCCTTCGGCGCCAACCGCGACGGGCCGGCCGGCGTCGTCGACGATGCGCAGTTCGTCAGCGGCACACAGCGGACGGCCTTGAGTCCGATCGACGACGTCCGTGGGATCGCCGGGCCGGGTGTAGCTCAGCAGACCTTCGGCCATGCCGAACACCTGTTGCAGGCCCGGCGTCAGTGTCCCGCGGACCCGTTGTGCGTCAACTGCTTCCAGCTTGGCGCCGCCAACCTGCAACAGGCGCAGCGACGTTGGCGCCGCCGGCTCCCACTCGGTGGCCTGTGCCCACAGCCTGGCCAGTGCCGGGACCACTGCGGTGACGGTGACGCCATGGCGCACAATGGCGCCAAAGGCGGCCTCGGGGCTGGGGTCGGCGAGAAAAACCGTGGGCGCCCCGACCGACATCGCACCGAGCAGCCCCGGGCAAGCCAGCGGAAAGTTATGTGCGGCAGGCAAAGCCGCCATGTATACATCCTCGGAGCTGAGCTCGCACAGTTCGGCGCTGGCGGTGGCGTTGTAGACGTAGTCATTGTGGGTGCGAGGGATGAGTTTCGGTGTGCCGGTGGTGCCACCGGACACCAGCAGCAGGGCTGGGGATTCGGGACCAGGATTCGGTGCGAGAGATTCAACGTCGCGATTGGCACGCACGTGCGACCACGCGAGGTGGGGCCCGGCATCGCCGTCGACGACGACGTAGCGCAGTCCCGGGTGCTCGCGCTGCAGTTCGGTGGCCATCTGGCGGTAGTCGAAACCGTTTGCGCTGTCGGTAATCAACAGCGCCGTCGCCTCGCTGACCGCGGCGAAATGTCCTAGTTCCGCCGCTCGATGACCGGTCAGGCACATCACCGGGATCACGCCGATGCGCAACAGCGCAAACAACGCCACCGCGAATTCACAGCTGTTCGGTAGCTGTAGCAATACGCGATCGCCGGCTTCGATACCCAGCTCTACGAGGCCCGCCGCGGCGCTGTCGGCGCATTCGTCCAGCTGCGCGAAGGTCAGCCGCTTCGGCCCGTCGGCATCGAGCACCGCGAGACCTGCAGGCCAGCGTCGCGCCGCGTCCGACAGCAGTGAGTCGACCGTCCGACCGCTCCAGTACCCCGCGGCGCGGTAGGCCGCCGCACGGTCGAGCGGAAAAGGCGCAAAGCCTGCCATAACTGAAGTCGACATCAACTGTCTCCAGTTCGCGTGCGCTGCTCAGAAGCCGAGCAGCCCGGTGAGTACATCGGGCGCCGAGGATTCACCCAGCGCGGTGACGAACTGCTCGGTCCAGGTGGTGTACAGCTCGCTGAGGAAGCTGCCGTCGTTGAGCAGACCGGGGAACAGTTCCGCGGCGCCGTTGAACGGGTTCGTGCCGGCGTCGTAGCCGTTGACGATCGCGTTGATCACGTCGGACGGCAGGTTGGTCAGGTCGGCGAGGCCCTGAGCGCTGGTGGCACTGTCCGCGAGCTCCGCGCCGATGTTCTGCAGGTCGCTGCTCAGCGCGAACATGCCGCTGATCTCGGGGGACAGCACAGTCTCCGCCAGACCCTTCAGCTCGGTGTAATTGCCGAACTGCTCGAGCAGGTTGGTCTGGATCTGCGACAGCTCGACGGGGATCGAATACGTCGTCACACCCTTGCTGGTCTCGTCGAGCAGCGGCGCCAGCAGTGGCTTCATCGTATGGTCGAGCAGCTCCAGCGAATACACGTTGATGTCGCTGTATGCCTGTAGAGCGTTTCCGTCGTGGAACTCTGTCGAGAGCGCGGCCAGGAGGCTGCCGGTCTCGGTGACTCCGTCGGGCCCCATCACCGGCTCTCCACCGAACAGCCCGAACACATAACCGTCGTCGCCGCCGTACCAGCCGCCGAACAGCGCGTTGTCGACTCCCGTTCCGAAGCCGGTCGCAGCGGTGCTGATCTGCGTGCTGAAGTGCTCGGACACGCTGTCGAGCGCCTCCGATAGCTGGCCGCCGGCCGTGGTGGATTCGCTCTGCAGGGTGGCCAAGTTCGCGTCCACGTTGGACAGCAATGTCGTCCAGTCCACCTCCCCGGAAGCGAGCTTGACGTCGAAGTGCTCGATCGCGGGGCCGGCGGAGGTCGGCGCGCTGCGCGCCGGCAGGCCAGTGGCCGCAATCGCCAGACCAGCAATCGCCACGCCAGCGATCCCCAGCCGGCTCAGGTGGGCAGACTTACGGGGAACAACCAGATGCACGGCATCTCTCCTTGATTCGACTTAAGTGGACACAGCGCCATAACCAGGCGGGACGCGACGCTACCTGAGATTTAGGTGAGCGGCAATAGGTTTGCCTAACCTAAGTTAGGCTTGGTGTAGTTGGGCTGCGGGCAGGGTTGAGTGCGGCTGCCGGATGGTGACGGCGCCAGTTAGACCCCGACGCCCGCAGGCCAGGGCGGCCGGTAGCGTCGCCGGTACCCAACCGCTAACGGTGCCGGCAATTTAGGCTAGCCTCAACTAACTAGTAGGAGGGTTGGGCGTTGACTGATGGGGTCGGGGCTGCCGATGTCGGCGGCCCGAACGAGGTGCGTGCCGAGGTCGCCGCATTGCTCGGCGTCCGTGCCGATTCGCTCGACCCCGGGACCAACCTCGTCAGCCAGGGCCTTGACTCGATCAGGATGATGTCGCTGGCCGGCAAGTGGCGTCGTCGAGGGGTCGACGTCGACTTCGCCGCATTGGCGGCCGAGCCCACCGTCGAGGCGTGGTCGCTGCTCGTCGGCGCCAGTGCGGCAGAGTCCGCCGAGTTGAGTCCGCCGACCGCGACGTCCGAGGACCCGTTCCCACTCGCGCCGATGCAGCATGCGATGTGGGTCGGGCGTCACGACAGTCAGCCGCTGGGCGGCGTGGCCGGACATCTGTATGTCGAATTCGACGGCTGTGCAATCGATCCCGAACGGTTGCGCCAAGCTGCCACCGCGTTGGCGGTGCGCCACCCGATGTTGCGGGTCCGGTTTCACTCCGACGGGACCCAATGGATCGCCCCGGCGGCTCCGTTTCCGGTTACCGTGCACGACTTCCGGGATCTCACCGCCGAGATCGCCGGCGAGCGGCTGCTGGGGCTTCGTGAGGCGAAATCGCACCAACAGCTCGACGGGCAGGTATTCGAGCTGACGCTGTCGCTATTGCCCGGCGAAAGGTCGCGCCTGCATGTCGATTTGGACATGCAGGCTGCCGACGCGATGAGCTACCGCACGGCGATGGCGGACCTGGCCGCGCTGTATCGGGGCCGGCGATTACCAGACCTCGGCTTCACCTATCAGCAGTACCGCCACGAGATCGTGCGCCGGCAGAGCGGTCCGCAACCTGCCCGCGATGCGGACAGGGACTGGTGGTCGCGACGCATCCCGTACCTCCCGGACCCGCCCAGGCTGCCGCTGGGATCTGGAGACATGCTGTCGCGCACAAGTACTCGTCGCTGGCAATGGCTGGACCCAAGCACGCGGGACGCCCTGTTCGACCATGCCCGCAGCCGCCGGGTAACCCCTGCGATGCTGTTCGCGGCCGCTTTCTCGCACACCCTGGCATGCTGGTCGAGCACGTCGCGGTTTCTGCTCAACGTGCCGCTGTTCGGCCGCGAGGCCATCCACCCCGATGTCGACAGCCTGGTCGGCGACTTCACCTCCGCACTGCTGCTCGACGTCGACCTGACCGCCACCACGGATGCGGCCTCGCGCGCGCACGCGGTGCAAAATGCGATGCGAACCGCCGCGGCACACGCCGACTATCCGGGTCTGTCGGTGCTGCGTGACCTCGGCCGCCACCGCGGCGCCCCAGTGCTCGCGCCGGTGGTGTTCACCAGCGCGCTGGGTCTCGGGGAGTTGTTCTGCCGCGACGTCATCGACGTGTTCGGCACCCCCAGTTGGATCATTTCGCAGGGGCCACAAGTGTCGCTCGACGCCCAGGTCACCGAGTTCGACGGCGGCGTCATGGTGAATTGGGATGTCCGCGACCACGTGTTCCCCGCCGGTGTGATCGACGCGATGTTCGCCCATCACATCGACGAACTGCGCCGACTGGCGACCGCCGAGGGGTGGATGCAGCCGGACCCGCCGGCGTTATCTGCCGAGCAGCGTGCGGTCCGCGACGCGGTCAACGGCCGCAGTGCTGTCCCCAGCGGAGAGATGTTGCACGACGGCTTCTTTCGGCGCGCCGAGGAGCGGCCGGACGCGTGCGCCGTATTTTCCAGCACCGGCGAGCTCACGTACGGTCAGC
>NZ_JBYCLD010000348.1:0-3625 GCF_057473725.1 Mycobacterium sp. TH-M11
GCCCGACCGACTCGACGGTGGCCTGACCCATCACGTGGGCGAAAGCCGCGTCACGCATCGCGCCGCCGGCCATCCCCACCGCCGCCTGCCCGACGGCGGCGCTGACCACGCCTGCCCCGACTCCCGGGATGACAATCGGATTGATCGGCATGATCGGTTCGAAGAGCGTGTTCATCGTGGTCTCGGCCAGATACGCGTACATGGTTGCCGCAGCCAGATTCCACATCCGCATGTAGTCGGCCTCGTTGACCCCGATCGGCACCGCATTGACACCTAGAAAATTCGTGGCCTCCAAGACCCCGTGGGTGACGTGATTGTCCATGATTTCGGGGATCTGCGGCGTAGTCGTCGCGGCCGTCACGTAGGACGCCGCCTGCGCTGTCGCCTGAGCCGCGCGCTTCATCGCCTGAGCCGACAAGGTGTGCAGCCACATCACCATCGGCATGCAGGCCGCCACCCCGGTGTCACTGCCCGTCCCCGTCCACGCCGCACTCAGCGACGCCAGCGCCGACGACAGTTCGGCGGCCTGGGCTTCCAATGCGACAGCCCACGCCTCCCACCCCGCCGCGGCCTGCAACATCGGAGCCTCACCGGGTCCGGTTTGCAGCTTCCCAGTGTTTACTTCGGGTGGCCAGGCGGCGTACTCAATGCCAAGGGGCGGTACAGGAGGCATGATTCAACTCGCTACTGTTCGCAGCTGGGACGGTTTGGGGAGTGCTTCGGTGACGTGTTACGCCAGTTCCGCGGCGGTGGCGCCGTCGACCGCCGTGTACATGCCCGCTATCTCGACGTAGGCGGCACCCACGCGGGCCAACTCCTCTTGCGCGAAGCTGTGCACCGCCATGGCTTCCAGTCCGTCAGACGCGAAAGCCAGCGCCGCCTGCGCCGACACCTCGTCGACTCCGGCCGGCATCAGGCCCGTTACGGCCGCCGCGGTCGTGGTGCCCGTTGCCAATCCCTGTGTGGCATTTGCGATCACCTGCGCACCGATTCCTTCGGCGGCGGGCTCGAATGACATGGGTTGCATTTGCGTGTCCTCCTTTACTGATGGCTGGCCTGTATCTGACGGTTAAGTAAATTACTGACGTTAATTTTTGTTAAGGAATTACGCGTTTCCCGTCGATGCAGACCTTCCCTGGTGAAGCCGATAGATAGATCCTAACCGGCATTCCGGGGTGGTGGAGACACTTCTTCTGGGGGATCGACGTAGGACGCCTGGATGATCTCCTTGCCCTCTGGCGCGACGAGAAATGCCTGGCCAGGGGGCCGTCTTTTGACCTTGATCTCGTTGGACGGGTATTCCTGCTTGTCGCCGGACAGGAATAGGGTCGGCGAGCCCGCTCCGAATGCCGCGCCGACGAACTTGTCCATGGTTGCGCGGTGCGCGTGACTCATTTGGCACGTCACAATGACGTGCAGCCCGATATCGGCGGCTGCCGGTAATAGCGGCGACAAAGGTGTCATCGGCGGGTTTATACCGCCGGCGGCGACGATCATGTGCCAGTCGTCGACCAAGAGGACGACATCGGGGCCTGTCCACCATGAACGCGCCCGGAGCTGCGCGGTGGTCAGGTCAGCCGGCGGAAGGCGCCGGCGCAGGTTGGCGGCCAACGCTTTGATGGATTCCTCGAGTGACGCGCTGTTGCGGTTGATGGCTCCGGCATCGAGGAGATGCGATTCCGGCACGGTGTCGAGGAGGCCGGAGCGGTAGTCGGCCAGCATGAACCGGACCTGGTCGGGGCTGTTGCGTGAGCAGATGGCCTGCGCGACGGCGTGGGCGATCGTGGTCTTGCCCGACTTCGACGCGCCAAAAATCAACAGGTGCGGGGTCATCTGCATGTTGTTGTAGGCCACCGACAGATCCGACTCGCGCAGGCCGAGCGGAATCGTCCAGCGGGTGCGGTAGTCGGAGTCCGGGCCCGGCGGGTTGGGGTCCAACTGATGCAGATATACCCGGTCCGGCAGCACCCTGACTTGGGGCGCCTGCTCGGTGTAACCCGCCGCGACGTGTTCCACGGCGGCGGTAATCGCGTCGACCAGGTTCTCGGCGCTGTGGACCCCGTCGATGCGCGGCACCCCGATCATGAGGTGGTGCTTTTCGGCCGAGATGGCCCGGCCCGGGCGATTGGCCGGAATCTCCTTGGTCATCCGGTCGATCTGGGTTTCGTTCATGTCGCCGAGCCGGAACTCGACCTTGGTGCCCAGGTAGTCGCGTACCCGAGCCTTCAGCTCGGTCCACCGCGGTGTGGAGATCACGGTGTGTACGCCGAAGGCCAGCCCCTGACCGGCGATGTCTTGCACCATCGGCTCTAGGTCGGGGAACTCGGCCACGAAGGCCGGCCACCCGTCGATCACCAGAAACACGTCGCCGAACGGGTCGGCGGCGGCCGGGTTGTTCGGGTCGTTGCGCATTTGCCGATACGCCGCCATCGAGCCGACCCGGTACTGCTTGAAGATGATTTCCCTTTGCCGCAGAACGGCTTTCATCTCGGCAACCATGCGGTTGACCCGGTCGGGTTCGGACCGGGTTGCGACCCCGCCGACGTGCGGCAGATCCTCGATGTAGATCAGACCGCCACCACCGAGATCAATGCAGTAGAACTGAACGTCGCGCGGCGTATGCGTGGCCGCGGCCGATAGCACCAGCGTCTGCAAGAACGTGGACTTACCGGTCTGCGGGGCACCGCCGACGGCGATGTTGCCGCCCGCCGCCGAAACGTCTACTCCCCAGACTTCCTGCCGGTGGCGGCGCGGCTCGTCCATGATGCCGAGACCGAATTGCAACGGCCGCCCGGTGCCACGCTCGACGAGTTCGTTGACCGGAGTCGGATCCGCCAACGGCGGCAGCCACATGCGATAGGCGACGGCCTCGCCGGTGCCTAGTTGGTCGAGCACGACCTCGCGCAGCACCCGCGGTTCTGGGTCGACTGTCATGGCAGCACCGCCCCGTCGAAGATCGGAGCCGCCGTGAACTGGTGGATCTGAACGGTGCTGCGACGGTGCTGCACCCCGGAGTCGGCCGGTCGGTCGCCGTTCTCACCGGGCGATGCGGGAACGTAGTTGGTGCCGGTGTAGGTGCTGCGGAACTTCACCGGGTCTTCCATGCCGACCCGCAAGAAACCGACGCCGCTCTCCTTGTTGGTGATGTACTGCGCCTCCGGCGTGCCGATCACCGCCTTGGACTCGGCGGAGCTTGTGGTGCGCAATGCAATTCGATACGTCAGGTTCGGTTCGAGCTTGTCGATACGGACGCCACCGGTGTTGAGTGACTGCGTAGCGAGCAGTAGGTGCACACGCAGCGAACGACCTACCCGGCAGATCCGGTCGAACAACGCGATGAAGTCCGGGTGGTTCTGCAGAAGCTCGGCAAACTCGTCGACCACGACGAAAAGCGTGGGTAGCGGAGCAAGGTCGGCACCTCGCTCACGATGCTTCTCGTATTCCGCCACACCCGAGAGCGCTCCCGCGGCACCCACCTGGATACCGGCCTGCCGCAGGATCGACTGCCGGCGATCGAGTTCACCGGTCAGCACCTCGCCCATCCGGCTGACCAGTTCGGCCTCCTCTTCCATGTTGGTGACAACCGCCGCCGTGTGCGGCAGTCGTTCCATGCCCAGGAAGGTGG
>NZ_JBYCLD010000349.1:0-1555 GCF_057473725.1 Mycobacterium sp. TH-M11
CTAAACCTGATCGAACCAGAGCGCGATTTCGCGCTCCGCGGACTCCGGCGAGTCGGACCCGTGCACCAGGTTGTACTGCGTTTCAAGACCGAAATCGCCACGGATGGTGCCGGGCAGGGCCTTGTCGACCGGGTCGGTCCCACCCGCGAGCTGCCGGATCGCGGCAATCGCCCGCGGGCCCTCAATAATTGCCGCTACCAGCGGCGATGACGTGATGAACTCCACCAGCGAGCCGAAGAACGGCTTGCCGTCGTGCTCGGCGTAGTGACGTCGGGCCAGCGTCTCGCTGACGGTCCGCAGTTCCAGCGCCGCAATGGTCAGGCCCTTGCGTTCGACACGGCCGAGTATCTCGCCGATCAGGCGACGCTCGACACCGTCGGGCTTGATCAACAGTAGGGTCCGCTCAGCGCTCGTCACGGCGCACAGCGTAGCGGATCAGTCCGGCGGTCCGTCCTGCCCGGGGAGCAGCCCAAGCCGCTCGCGGCGGAGCACCTCCCAACGCACGTAGGCGATCAGCGACCACACCCCGGCAAAGATCACGCCGATGACACCGACACCCGGATAGACGGCGAACCCCACGATCGGGATCACCTGGACGCCGAGGTCGGCCCAGATGGCCCACGACCGGCCCTGCAGCCCCGACAACACAATCAGCACCGCGGCCAGACCCAGCAGGTACGTCAGCGCACCGGCGCTCAGGCCGCCACCGACCGCGCCCACCACCGGCAGCGCCAGCAGCACCACGATCACTTCGAGGATCAGCGTGCCGGCGGTGACGCCCCGAAAGCTCTTCCACGGGTCGGGCTTGGGCGGCTCGGCCGATGAGGCGGGTGTCGTCATGCGGGATCCCGACCGTAGAGCGTGCGAGCGGCGCCCGCGGTGACGACCGAGCCGGTGATGACGATGCCGGTTCCGGAGAGCGACTCGTTCCCGGCGTGGACGTCGTCGACCAGCGCGGTGGCGGTGTCGATGGCGTCGCGCAGATTCTCGGCGGTGTCCACCCGGTCCGGCCCGAAATACTGCTGTGCGATCAGCGCCAGCGACTCTACGTCGAGGGCACGCGAAGACCCGTTGTGGGTGACCACGATTCGATGGAAGACCGGTTCGAGCGCGGCCACGATACCGCTGGCGTCCTTGTCGCCCAGCACGCTGACCACCCCAACCAGAAAGCGGAAATCGAACTCCTCGGCCAACGTCTGCGCCAGCGCGGCTGCACCCGCCGGGTTGTGCGCGGCATCGATGAAGACTGTCGGCGAACTGCGCATCCGCTCCAGTCGGCCCGGGCTGCTGGCTGCGGCGAAGCCGGCTCGCACCGCGTCGATGTCGAGTTGGCGCTGCGCCCCGGCGCCGAAGAATGCCTCGACCGCCGCCAGCGCGACCACCGCATTGTGGGCCTGGTGCTCGCCGTGCAGCGGCAGGAAGACATCGGAGTAGATCCCGCCGAGGCCCTGCAACTCCAGCAGCTGGCCACCCACCGCGACCTGGCGGCTCAACACGGTGAACTCCGAATCCTCCCGCGCGACAGCGGCATCGGCGCGCACGGCCTGTTCGAGCA
>NZ_JBYCLD010000350.1:0-4497 GCF_057473725.1 Mycobacterium sp. TH-M11
GTAGGACAGGTCGAGCTCGCTGACGGCCTCGACGGTCATGGCGTGAAACAGTGCGGTGGCGAAGGTGTCGACGCGTTTGGCGATTTCGGCGCTGCGGTGTCCGACGAGCTGGGCCCCGAGCAGCAACCCGCTGGTTTGGTCGCCGGTGATCCGCAGGTGAATCGGAGTGGAGCCCGGGTAGTAGGCCTTGTGATCGTCGCAGACGCTGGCGGTGGTGGCCGGTGCCCAGCCACGCGCGGCGGCGCGGACCTCGTGTTCGCGCAGCCCGGTGCGCGCGGCGACGAGGTCGAACACCTTGACCACCTGGGTGCCCAGGCTGCCGCCGAAGCGTGCGTTGCCGCCGAGGGCGTTTTCCCCGGCGACGCGGCCTTGTTTGTGCGCGGTGGTGCCCAGCGGTAGCCAGGTGGTGCCGAGCAGTCGGTGATGGGTGTGCACGCAGTCGCCTGCGGCGAAAACGTCGGGCAGGTTGGTGCGCATGGCTTCGTCGACGACGATGGCGCCTTTGGCGCCGAGTTGGGCGCCGGCACGCGCAGCCAGTTCGGTGTCGGGACGCACACCGACCACGACGAGAACGAAATCTACTGTGCGGGTGATTGTTTGGTCGCCGTAGCGGGCGGTCACGGTGAGCGCGCCGTTCTCGGAGCGCGTGATCGCGGTCACCGTGGTGTCGGTGAGCACCTCCACGCCATTGCGGTGCAGTTCGGCGTGAACCAGGCCCCCGAGTTCGGGATCGACCGTCGGCAAGACCTCGGGCAGGGCCTCGATCTGGGTGACGCGGATACCGCGCGTGGTCAGCGCTTCGGCCATCTCCAAACCGATGTAGCCGGCGCCGATGATGGCCGCGGTCTGCGGGGCGCGGGTGGTCAGCGACTCCATCACCGCGAAGGTGTCGCCCATCGAGTGCAGCAGGTGCACGCCGTCGTGCGGGCCCAGCGCGCCGGGTCCGACCAGACCGGGTAGCGGCGGCACAGCGCTCACCGCGCCGGTGCCCACGATCAAAGCGTCGTAGCCCAGTTGGCTTGCCGCACCGGAAGCGTCGAGGATATCGACGGTGTGCGCGGCCGCGTCGATGGCGGTGACCCGGGTGTCGGTGCGCAGGCTCATGCCGGTGGCTTCCAGGTCGGCGGTGCTGCGGTGCGCCAGGTTTCGCCAGTGGGTGACCTCACCGGAGACGTAGTAGGGGATGCCGCAGATGGAGAAGTTGGGGTAGGCGTCGGCGACGACGACGGTGACATCGGTGCCGGGGTCGAGTTCGCGGGCGCGCAGCGCGGCGCTGATACCGGCGTCGCTGCCGCCGATCGCGAGGACGTGGCGAGTGGCCATGAGTGATCTCCTGATTCGAGGTGGCGAAGCTTTGTGCGGCACCCGCCGGGGCGGGCGGGCGGCTACCGGGCTGTCGTGGCTTGGGTCGCGCCCAGCGCTTGCAGATCGGGGATCGCACCGGTTTCGGCGGCGAGCATGGGAATCAACGCGGTGCGCTCGGCGAGCTCGGTTTTCACTTTGTCGATCAGCGGCAGCTCCGCGGCCGCGCGCGCTCGCAGCAGCGGTGCGCGCGGATCAGCCGCAGCCAGCGAGTTGTTGATCACCCACGCCCACGGGTGGATGCCGGCGCGTTCGAGTTCATCCTGCAGGCCGGCGGCTTCTGCGACCGGTGTCGTCTCGGCGAGCGTGACGATGACGACTTTGGTTTCTTGCTGGTTTTGCAGCCGCATCAGCGGCGTCACGAAATGCGCGTCGCTCAGTTGGCGGGCGACCTCGCGATGGTAGGAGCCGGTGGCGTCGAGCAACAGCAGGGTGTGCCCACTGGGCGCGGTGTCGACGACGACGAACTTGCGCCGTGATTCGCCGATGACGCGGGAGAAAGCCTGGAACACGGCGACCTCTTCGGTGCAGGGCGAGCGCAGGTCTTCGGCGAGCATCGCACGGCCTTGCTCATCAAGTGCGGCGCCCTTGGTGGCCAGTACATGCTCGCGGTATCGGCGCGTCTCGTGGACCGGGTCGATCCGGGATACCTGCAGGTTCTGCAGGTCCGGGTCGACGGTGTCGGTGAGATCGCCGGCGGGGTCGGTAGTGGTTAAGTGCACCTGGTGCCCGCGACCGGCAAGTGCGGTCGCGATCGCCGCGGCGACGGTCGTCTTACCGACGCCGCCCTTGCCCATGCACAAAATCAAGCCGTGCGGCTGGTCGGCGAGTTCGTCGATCAGATCGGTGAGCGTGGCCCCGGTCGACGGTGATCCGGTATCGGATGGGGTCGCAGCGGCCGGCAGGGCCGCGGTGGGCGTGAAAAACGCCGCCACCGCGTCTGCGCCGATGACGTTGGTGGCCTTGAGTTCGACCTGTTCGATAGGCAGCTCGGCTAATTCGGCCGGCAGGTGCGCGATCGCGTCCTGTTCGCGGCGATAGATCGCCGACGCCAACGGATCGGCGTCGTCGGCGGGGGCCGGCAGCACAGCGTTGATGACGAGATACTGGCGGGTCAACCCGATCGCGGCCAGTTCCCTACGGGTGCGGGCGGTTTCGGCGAGGGCCGATTTTTGGGCTCGCGAAACCAGCACCAGCCGAGTGCGCGCCGGATCGGCCAGCGCCGCCACGGCGTCGGCGTAGGCGGTGCGCTGTTTGTCCAGCCCCGACAGCGGTCCCAGGCAGGAGGCGTCGCCCTTGCCGTCGTTGAGGAAATCGGTCCACGAGCCGGGCAGCTGCAAAAGCCGGATGGTGTGCCCGGTGGGGGCGGTGTCAAACAGCACGTGGTCGAAGCGTCCGACGTCGCCGCTGGAGTCGGTGATGAGTTCGGTGAACTCGTTGAACGAGGCGATTTCGGTGGTGCACGATCCGGACAGCTGCTCGGTGATCGACCGGATCTCGCTGTCGGGCAACAACCCTCGCACCGGACCGACGATGCGTTCGCGGTAGGCCTCGGCCGCCTGCTGCGGGTCGATCTCCAACGCCGAAAGCCCGGCGACCGTGCCGATCTCGGTAATGGTGTTGCCGATGGTGATTCCGAACACCTGCCCGACGTTGGAGGCCGGGTCGGTGCTGACCAGCAGCACCTGCTTGCCCTGCCGGGCCAGGGTGACCGCGGTGGCACACGCGGTGGAGGTTTTACCGACCCCGCCCTTGCCGGTGAAAAACATGAACCGGGGCGGGTTGTCCAAAAATGTCATTTCCCAACCCTTCTCAACAGCATTCTGTGGCTGCACCGCCGCAGCAGCCGCCGGCGTCTGTTTCGGTGACGCCGAGCATCACCGGTGAGGCGGCTTCGTCGGCCGCCACGCCGGCCCAGCGGGCCAGCTGTGTGCGGTCGGGGTAGCGGCCGGTCATCGCGGTGACGCCGTCGACCAGGATCAGTGGCAGCCCCTCAGAGCCGGCCACCTCCAAAAACGCCTTCGCCGCATCGTTTTCGGCGAACGCGACGGGTTCGCTTGCCAGGTTGTAGCGGAGAACCTCGCCGCCGTGGCTGCGGACGAAGTCCATGTCGGCCGAAAACGTCACCAAGTCTTGGTCGACGTCCTCACCGCACACGCCGGTGGCGCAGCACAACGCGGGTTCGAATACCTCAACTTTGCTCATCTTCACTTTCTCCTCTGCTTGGGCAGGTGCACGGTGATTTTTCGGTGTCGTGATTCGGAATGAGAGGTTTAGGCGCCGACGACGGTCAGCCAGGCAGCGAAGGCAAGCAAGGTGACCAGCAACACCGGGACGGTGAGCACGATGCCGGTGCGAAAGTAGCGGCCCCAGCCGATGTGCATGCCTTTGCGGTCGAGCACGTGCAGCCACAGCAGGGTGGCCAGGCTGCCGATCGGGGTGATCTTGGGGCCCAGGTCACAGCCGATGACGTTGGCGTAGACCATCGCGTCGTGGGCAAGCCCGGTTGCGCTGACGGCACCGACGGCCAGCGCGGCGACCAGCACGGTGGGCATGTTGTTCATGATCGACGACAACACCGCTGCCGCCACCCCCACCCCGAGCGCAGCCGCGAGAGGCCCGTGGTTCGCGAACAACCCGAACAGCTTGGCCAGTTGACCGGTCAATCCCTGGTTGCGCAGGCCGTACACCACCAGGTACATGCCGATGCTGAACAGCACGATCTGCCAGGGCGCTTCACGAATGACCTTGCCAACCGGAATCCGCCGCTGCGCACCCCCGCGGACGTCCTCGGCCATCACCTGATCTGGTACGGAATCAGTCAGGTCGGCGGTGTTCACCGGATCGCCGAAAGCGGGCTCCTGGCTCGCCCCGCCCGCACCCTCCGACACGGAAACCGGCTGTCGCGCCGGCTCGGAGAAGACGAACGCGGGCCAGCGGGCGGCGACCGCGATCAAGATCACCGCACCGGCCCCGGCCACCACCGACAGCGGCACCCCCATCGGGTCGGCCCCGAAATAGCCGACCAACAGCAATGCCAGCACGGCCCACCCCGCCCGAAAGGTCAACGGGTCGGTGATGGCATCCGCCGGGCGGCGCAGCGCGGCCATGTCATAGGTCCGCGGGATTGAGCGG
>NZ_JBYCLD010000351.1:0-20038 GCF_057473725.1 Mycobacterium sp. TH-M11
ACCGAATCGAACTCACGCAGTGGCATCGTTGAATCCCTTTTCTCCATCTTCGCCTGCGCGACCCGCCAGGGTCGTGTAGGCCTCCTGCACAACGGCACCGGATTCGTCGGTGACGATGTTCTTCAACACAATGATGTCGGTGCCGTGAGCCTCCCGAACCGAGTCCACGTACACGTCGCAATAGAGCTTGGTGCCGGCCTGGATCGGCTTCTGAAATTTCAGAACCTGATCGACCTGCACGATCTGGGCATCCGCAATGCCGATGTTGGCGTATTCGAAAAATGAACGCTGCGCCCGATAGCCGAACACCGAGATGAACGTCAGCGGGGCTAGCAACGAGTCATAGCCTAGCTCCGCCGCGGCTTTCTCCTCGAAGAAGGGCTCGAAGTCATTCTTGACCGCCACGGCGTACTCGCGGACCTTCTCCCGCTCGACCTGGTAGTGATCGGGATAGCGGTAGTGCATCCCCACGATCTTGTGACCCAAAGACATGGCTTCTCAAGATACCTAGTCCGTCTGCGTAGAAAGCTGACGGGGAGCCCGTCAGCGAGTCTCGCGGTGCGCCTCGTGCTTGCCGCAGTTGGGGCAGAATTTCTTCAGCTCCAACCGGTCGGGGTCGTTGCGGCGGTTCTTCTTGGTGATGTAGTTGCGGTGTTTGCACACCTCGCACGCCAAGGTGATCTTGGGCCGTACGTCGGTACTGGAGGCCACGTCGGTCCTTCTTTCCGGTCTTCGTTGTCGTCTTGTAGCGATGGCCGGACTTGAACCGGCGACCTAACGATTATGAGTCGTTCGCTCTAACCAACTGAGCTACACCGCCTCGCTTACGCGCCACCTGCCTGCTCGGCGTCCGCCGAGCCCCCTAACGGAATCGAACCGTTGACCTTTTCCTTACCATGGAAACGCTCTACCGACTGAGCTAAGGGGGCAGCACCCGAAATGACCGTTTTGGTTACGCCTCGGGCCTAAAAGAGGGTACAGCCTGCTTCGCGGGGGCACCAAACGGTGAGGTTTACCGCCTGTCGCAGACCCGCCTAGGCTGTTCGAGTGCCCGATACCGACCAGCTGTACTTCCGCCAACTGCTCTCCGGTCGCGACTTCGCCCAGGGCGACGGCATTGCGACGCAGATGCGCAACTTCGCCTACCTGATCGGTGACCGGCAGACCGGCGACTGCGTCGTGGTCGACCCCGCCTACGCGGCGAGCGACTTGGTCGACACGCTGGAAGCCGACGGCATGCACCTGTCCGGCGTGCTGGTCACCCACCACCACCCCGACCACGTCGGGGGCTCGATGATGGGCTTCGAGCTCAACGGGCTGGCCGAACTGCTCGAGCGGGTCAGCGTTCCCGTCCACGTCAATTCCCAAGAAGCGCTGTTTGTTTCGCGCGTCACCGGAATACCGATGAGCGATCTCACCACCCATGAGCACGGCGACAAGGTCAGCATCGGCGATATCGACATCGAACTGCTGCACACGCCCGGGCACACCCCCGGTAGCCAGTGTTTCTTGCTCGACGGCCGGTTGATCGCCGGCGACACGCTTTTTTTGGAGGGTTGCGGTCGCACCGATTTTCCCGGCGGAGATTCCGACGAGATCTTTCGCAGCCTGCAAAAACTTGCGCAGCTATCCAATGATCCGACAGTATTTCCCGGACACTGGTATTCGGCGGAACCAAGCGCCGCGTTGTCTGAGGTCAAGCGCTCAAACTACGTTTACCGGGTCACAAGTCTGGAACAGTGGCGAACGCTGATGGGCGGATAGCAGCAACGAACGCCGGCTCTCCAGCGAATTTGCACGCAGCCCACTGCGTGACGTAGGGGGAAGCTATGGGTTCGATGGAATGGATCCGCGGTCGATGGCATGAAGTCGCGGGTACCGACTCCGCCACCTGGCTGGCGTGGGCCGCGTGGGCGCTGCTTGCGCTCGGCGTCGTCGCGCTGGTCTACGCCAATGGCCAGATCCGGCGTCATCGCGGACTCGAATCCGAACAAACCCGCCCGCACGTCAGCATGTTCATGGAGCCGCACGCCGCTGACTGGCACGTGATCGAACTGGTCGTGCGCAACTTCGGCAAAACCTCCGCCTACGACGTGTCGTTCGCGTTTCCGCACCCGCCGACCGTGGCCGAGTACGAGAACGCCGCCGACGGCTACGCCGATGTCGTCGAGCTACAACTTCCCAGCCAGCTGCCGACGCTGGCGCCTGGCCAGGAATGGCGCACGGTGTGGGACTCCGCGCTCGACCGCGCCCAACTGGGCGAGGGCATCGAATCGCGTTTCCCGGGCACCGTGAGCTACTACGATCGCGCCGAAATCCCTCGCGGTTGGAAATTCTGGCGCCGTCGCCGCCGTCCGCTGGAAACCAAGGTGGTGCTCGACTGGGCGTCGTTGCCGCCGGTGCAGCGCATCGAGTTGATGACCAACCACGATCTGGCCAAGCGGGAGAAGCAGAAGCTGGAGCTGCTGCGCAGTTTGATGACCTACTTCCACTACGCCACCAAGGAAACCCGCGCGGACGTGTTCCGCACCGAGATCGAGCGGATCAACCGCGCGGTCGACGAGGTCAAGGACCGGTGGCGCGCCCGGCAGATCGATGCTCCGCCGACCGATGTCCACGTGCGCTGGGACAGCGTCCACGACGAACTCGGCAAGCACCGCAGCAGCCGGGTCTGATTCAATCGCTGCTATGAGCAGTCCAGTCACCTATCGTCTCGACGATTCCATCGCGTTCATCACCATGGACGACGGCAAGGTCAACGTCCTCGGCCCGACGATGCAGCAGGCCCTGCAGGAGGCCCTCGACCACGCCGACCGCGACGACGTCGGCGCGGTCGTGATCGCGGGAAACCACCGGGTTTTCAGCGGCGGATTCGACTTGAAGATCTTCAATTCCGGTGATGTCCAGGCCTCCATCGACATGCTCAAGGGTGGCTTCGAGCTCTCGCACCGCCTGCTGTCATACCCCAAGCCGGTGGTGATGGCCTGCACCGGCCACGCGATTGCGATGGGTGCCTTCTTGCTGGCGAGTGGCGATCACCGGATTGCGGCTCCGGCCTACAACATTCAGGCCAACGAGGTCGCGATCGGCATGACGATCCCCTACGCGGCGCTGGAAGTGATGAAGCTGCGGCTCACTCGGTCTGCGTTCCAGCAATCGGCCGGGCTGGCGAAAACATTCTTTGGTGAGACCGCGGTGGCCGCCGGCTGGGTCGACGAGATCGTGCTGCCCGACATGGTCCTCAGCCGGGCCGAAGAGGCCGCCCGCGAGTTCGCCACCTTGAAGCGGCACGCCCACGTCGCGACGAAGTCGCGGACCCGGGCCGACGCACTGGCCGGTATTCGGGCCGGAATCGACAACATGGCAGCCGAATTCGAGGGCTAACCGACGGGTCGGCGGAACCGCTCGAGGTATTGCTCCCAGTTCCACGTAGACAAGAAGGCGATCGCCTCGTTGTACCCGTTCTGATAGAGCTCTTGCTTCTGCTTGTCCTTGATACCAAAGTCGAGAAACCCGATTTTTGACGAGTCGACCCGGATTGTCCGTGAGCTTACCGACGGATGGCTCAGGTGGGCCTGGTCGCGGCCGACGATCATCGTGGTGATCAGCGCCTCGAGTAGCGGCGGGCCGCCGAAGAGCCAATTCACCGGCGCCAGAGCCGGAATCACTTTGTCGTTGCCTTGCGGCAGGTTCGGCAGCAACGTGACGCCGAACGTCGGCCAACGTGGCGGCCCGCCGTCGCGCCGGTCGAACGAGTCGATCGGAAAGTTCGACAGCATGCCGCCGTCGACCAGTGTCGAGGTCAGGCCGCTGCTACTGGTCAGCTTGGCGGTCCGGAAAAAGAACGGGATCGACATCGAGGAGCGGACGGCGTCGGCGACCTGCTGCTCGTCTGGGTCGAGCCCGTAGCTTCTGCGGTAGTCCCACGGCAACCGGACCAGCTGACCGGTGGTGACGTCGACCGCGGTGACCACCAGCCGGTAACGCTGTTCGGGCGGCAGCTGCGGGGCGTCGATGGCCAGGTCGGCGAAGGTGCTTACGCCCAAGTTGGCCAGCTCCGAACGGATCCAGTCGTGTGCGTAATCGCCTTTGTAGATGCCTGTTTCGCTGAGCACACCCCACGCCGGGCCGAGCAGCGGGAGGCCGGTGATGCGCGTCGGGTCGAGGAATTTTTTGTACGGCAAGCTCATGGTGAGCTGCTCGACCTGCTCGGGAGTCAGTTCGTCGGCGCCTGCCGCCAGGATGGCACCGACGACCGAGCCGGCCGAGGTGCCGGAGACCCGCTGGACCGCGTACCCGGCTTCCATCAGCGCGACGACAGCCCCGGAAAGGCCGATACCCTTGACGCCGCCACCCGAGAGGACGAGGTCCGCCTTGAGTTCGGAGGTCACACCACCACCGTAGCGGCAGGGCCGACCAGCGCCATGACCGCCTCGAAGCGCTGCGTGACATCGTCGCGGTCGGACGCGTCGGCAACGGTGGCGAGGTTCGATCGCTGTATCGCCTCAGCTTGCCGGATCAACGCCGTCCGGTGTCGCCGGTCCGGAACTTGTTCGATCACCTTGGCGATCGCGTCGAGTTGTCGAATCATAATGGCGGGCATGCCAATCGCGGCCTGACGGATAGTATCGAAGGTCCGCTCCACGAGCCGGTCGAAGCTGGGCTCGAAGGCGATGACGCGAATGTTGCCGTCGCCGTCGCGGCGCACTCGATGTGGATGCCAGAGCGGAGCGATACGGCACAGACAATCGGCGATCCAGTCGACGCAGGTCATCCCGGTGAACGTGTCGTTGACGGCCGGCGACAGCGCCCGCAAGGCGATCTCGACCAGCTGATCGAACCCGAACGAAACATCCTGCGGGAGTGTGCGATAGGCACCCGCAACGTGACCGAGCGCGAGGCGATCGGCCACCGACGCAGCCGCTTCCGGCGGCCACACCCGGGCGATCACCTGCCCGGCAACCATGAAATGGCCGGGGCGATGCGGCAACTGGACGACCGCGTTGGCCTTCGCGGCGATCTTGACCAGCACATCGTGCCGAATGACCTGGAGGTAGCCGCTGCGCGGTGTGCGGATCGGGGCACCGGACTCGGCCAACCGGGCCAGCAGTTCCTCGTGCGAGGGGCCGCGGGCCGCGCCGACGCCGAAGGCGTTGGAGTTCTCCATCGCCGTGACCTCGTTGACCAGGGTGGTGGCGATGTTGGCGATCACCACCGGAAGCTGAATCATGGTCGCGATGTGGTTGAAGAAGTAGATCAGCACCGCCACGTCCAGCAGAGTGAGCAGCAGGGTCAGGGTAATCGACAAGTGCGGCACGAAGTCACCGTGCGGCCCACCCCCGACCGAGACCAGCGCGATCATCGCGTAGCAGAAGCTCGCCACGAACGTCCCCAGCGACACCTGCGTGCCGGGGTCGCGCACGAAGTTGCGCAGCATCCGCGGACCGAACTGCGTCGAGGCCAAGGTCAGCGCGACGATGGTGATGGAGAAGACGATGCCGACCACGGTGATGATGGCCGCGGCGACAGTGGCCAGCAAGACCCTCGCGACGTCGGCGGTGCCGCTGAGCACCCAGGTAGGCAACGTGATCAAACCGTCGTAGGCCGAGCGGTCAACGGCGTAGGTCAGGCCGAAAAGCAGTACGAACCAGATGGTTTCGAGCACGGGCACGAGCCACAGATTGGTACGCAGGGCTTCACGACGCCAATCAGCCTCGGTGTAGGGACCGCGCATTCCACGAAATGCTAGGCGCAGTCGGTTCTCGACATCGGTTTATTGACGGATTATTTACGCCTTAGCCGAAACCCACTCGTAGGGAAGGAATTTGCCGTCGAACGTCACCACGACGCGATCGCCCGCCGGATGCGACTTCTTCTGCATGTCGATGCTGAAGTTGATCGCGCTCATGATGCCGTCGCCGAAGTTCTCATGGATGAGTTCCTTGAGCGCCGGGCCGTAGACCTGCAGCGCCTCGAAGAAGCGGTAGATCGTCGGGTCCGTGGGAATCGCGGTCGGCAGTCCGCCCCGCGTCGGCACCGCGGCCAGCACCGGAATCGCCGACTGATCGAGTCCCAGCATGTCGACCAGCACGTGGGCCTCCTCGGCGGGAATCGGATGCTGGCCGAGCAGGGCCGCGGTGGTCCACACCACCGGTTTGTCGATCGCGTCGGCCAACTGCTGCCAGGTCAGGCCTTTGCTCAGCCGGGCGAGCACGATGTGCTCGGTGATCTCGTTGCGTTTCATGCCGACCAGCATGCCCCCAGAAGCAGTGGCCGCAACCTGATTCACCCGAAAGACGCCGGCGAACCGTCGGTGCCGGCCAGAACTGTCCGCAAGATGCGGTTGAGATCCTGATCGCTGACAACGACATCGAACCTCGCGAGCATCGCGTACTGGCTGTGTAGCTCGCCAACGGCGCGTACCGTGAGGCGGTGGCCGCCATCGACCGCAGCCGAACCATCGCGGCTGACCCGCAAGCCATCTGGGATACGCTCGCCGAATTCGGCTCGATCAGTTCATGGGCGGGCAACATCGACCACTCGTGCACGCTGATTCAAGGCAACGAGCCGGTTGGCACCACGCGGCGGGTACAAATCGGCCGCAACGCCCTGGTGGAGACGATCACCGAGTTCGACGCCCCGCATGCGCTCGCCTACGACGTCGACGGGCTGCCGAAGCGGGTTCGGCGGTTCACCAACCGCTGGAGCCTGCGGCCAGCCGGCAACGCCACAACCGTCACGCTGACCAGCACGGTCGACATCGGTTCTGGCCCGGTACACAAGCTCGCCGAGCACGCCGTGTGCCGCATGCAGGCCAGACAGTCCGACAGCATGCTCGCCGGCCTCGCGCAGCGAATGGAGAGGACACCGTGACCGGTCAACCCGACATCATCATCGTGATGACCGACGAGGAACGCGCGATCCCCCCGTACGAGTCGCCCGAGGTGCTTGCCTGGCGTGACCGAACTCTGCACGGGCGCGCATGGTTCGACGAGCACGGCGTCAGCTTCACTCGGCACTACACCGGTTCGCTGGCCTGCGCGCCCAGTCGACCGACGATCTTCACCGGACACTACCCGGATCTGCATGGCGTGACCCAGACCGACGGCCTCGGCAAGATGCCCGACGACTCGCGGATGCGCTGGCTCCGCCAGCGCGAAGTGCCCACCCTGGGCAATTGGTTTCGCGCCGCCGGCTATGACACCCACTACGACGGTAAGTGGCACATCTCGCACGCCGACCTGCACGATCCCGAGGGAACCGTCATACAGACCAACGACGCGAACGGCGTCGTCGACCCGGTCGCGGTACAGCGCTATCTCGACGCCGATCCCCTTGGTCCGTTTGGCTTTTCGGGGTGGGTGGGCCCCGAGCCACATGGCGCGCTCCCAGGTAACGCCGGGGTGCGCCGCGACCCGCTGGTCGCTGACCGCGTCGTCGCCTGGCTGACCGACCGGTACGCGCGGCGCCGCGCCGGCGATCCTGACGCGCAACGCCCGTTCCTGTTGGTGGCCAGCTTCGTCAACCCGCACGACATCGCACTGTTTCCGGGTTGGCTGCGCCGCAGCCCGATCAAGGCGTCGCCGCTGGATCCGCCGCACGTGCCCGCGGCGCCGACCGCCGACGAGGACCTCGCCACCAAGCCGGCGGCGCAGATCGCGTTCCGCGAGGCCTACGCCACCGGCTATGGGCTCGCACCGGTGATCGAACGGGCCTATCGAAGCAATGCGCAGCGCTACCGCGACCTGTACTACCGGTTGCACGCCGAGGTCGACGGGCCGATCGACCGGGTGCGCCGCGCGGTCACCGCAGGCGGGTCGGACAACGCGGTGCTGGTGCGGACCTCCGATCACGGCGATTTGCTTGGCGCACATGGCGGTTTGCACCAGAAGTGGTTCAACCTCTACGACGAGGCGACCCGGGTGCCGTTCGTGATCGCGCGCATCGGGGCCGGGGCGACGTCGGCGCGGGAGGTGTCGGCACCCACGTCGCATGTCGATCTGCTGCCGACGCTGCTGGCCGCGGCGGGCGTGGACGTCGATATGACGGCCGACGAGTTGGCCGAGTCGTTCTCCGAAGTGCATCCGCTGCCGGGCCACAACCTGATGCCGGTGGTCGACGGCGGGACGCCCGACGCGGATCGCGGCGTCTACATCATGACCCGCGACAACATCCTCGAGGGCGACACCGGAGCCTCGGCGGTAGCGCGCCGGTTACGGCAGACGGCGAAACCGCCTGCGCCGATTCGCATTCGGGTGCCCGCGCACGTCGGCTCGAACTTCGAGGGTCTGGTGGTCCGTGTCGACGGTCGCCTGTGGAAGCTGGTGCGGACCTTCGACGATCCGGCGACCTGGACCGAGCCGGGAGTGCGTCATCTGGCGGCGAATGGGCTTGGCGGCGAAGCGTATCGGATGAGCCCGCTCGATGACCAGTGGGAGCTCTACGACCTCACGGACGATCCGGCCGAGGCCCGTAACCGGTGGGACGACGCGGAACTGTATGAGTTACGCCAGCATCTGCGTGCTCGGCTGAAGCAGGCCCGAGCTAGCGCGATCCCGGAGCGAAACCGGCCGTGGCCCTATGCCTCTCGGCGTGATAGTTGGGAACCCCCATTGCATCCACACCCGCGGGGTGCCTAGGCTCGGCTTTATGCATAGAAAACCAAAGCTTGCGCGGCGCTTCCTGGACCGGTTCGAGCCCATCCACGGCGTGACATATTTCGCGCCGGAGGCGCACGAGGCCTTGGGCGGGTTGGGCTACAAGGGCTTCTGGATGGGCTATTTCGCCGCCCGTTCGGCGCCGCTGGGCAGGGTGGCGCCGGAGGTGGTGACGGCGGTCTTCTACAACTTCGCGCCGTCGCGGACGGCCAAGGTGCTGCCGGCGGCGTGGGACATCGCCGGGCCCGAGGAGGCGTTACGCGTGCGGCTCGACAGCGCGGTGGCGGCGCTGCGGCGTTACGGCGTCGAGGCCGACGAAAACGTCACCACTGCAGCCGAATTGCTGGGCAAGGCCGCGAAGAGCGCGCCGGTCTGCGGACGACCGCTGTTCGCCGCGAACCGGGCACTGCCCTGGCCGGAGGAGCCGGTGGCGGCGCTGTGGCATGCCTGCACCCTGCTTCGCGAGCAGCGCGGCGACACCCACAACGCGGTGCTCAGCGCCGCCGGCGTGACGGGCCGGGAATGCAATGTGCTGCATGCCGCGGCCGGTGCCATCCCCCGCGACTACATCGCCCGCACTCGGGATTATGACGACGAGGAATGGCATGCCCACGAGCGTGAGCTGGCCGCGCGGGGACTGCTCAACGACGACGGATCATTGACACCGGCCGGGCGGGAGCTCAAGGAACACCTGGAATCCACCACCGACATGCTGTCGTTGTCGGTGCTCGACGCGTTGACCGATGACGAGGTCGAGAAAATGTTTCAGGCGCTCACGCCGATCACCCGGACCGTGGTCGCCGGCGGTGACATTCCCGCCATGACTCCGATGGCGCTACGCCGTGACGAGTTGGACGACGGCAGCGCCCATCTAGGTGCTTAGCGCTCGACGGAGCGTCCGAGTGTGCCATTACAACCGTGACTAGAGGCCTTGCCTGGGTTGCCGGCGCCCTGACGTTCCTGACGCTAGAAGCCATTGCCGCAGCCGCCTTTCGGCCGTCCTACAGCTATGCCGGCAACTTCATCAGCGACCTCGGCGTCCCAGGCTTCAACTCGCCGTTGGCTTGGCTGATGAACGTCGGGTTCGCTGTGAACGGGTCGCTGTTTCTCCTCGGCGCCATGGCGGCTGACGGGCCGCGGCGGTTTCTCGCACTTGCCGCCACGAATGCCACCGGCAATGTGCTGATCGCGGTCTTTCACAGCGGATCGCCCGCGCACTCCGTCGGAGCGATGTTGGCGATCGTGGGTGGAAACGCCGCGATCCTCGCGGGGTCGTCGATCGTGGGCGGTCGGCACCGCACGGTGTCGGTAGGTCTCGGGGTATTCGGTCTGCTCAGCTTCGCGCTGTTCGCGATCGACCTGACGATCCCGGTAGTGCCGATCGGAGCGGTGGAGCGGTGCAGCGTCTATTCGATCACCGCGTGGCAATTGCTCACCGGCGCGGCGCTACTCAGCCGGCGGCGCCCGCCCGGCCTCTGATAAGCAGCCGGAGAGCTCCCGGATCTCCGCACGCAGCTCATCGACGTCAGCCGCGGAGACCTGGCCGGCGGATTGCGACTCCGATACTGGTCACCGTGGTGACGGCCCAGTCGGCGACATACACACCCCACGACACCCAGGCGACCACCAGGAACACGGAAGGCTCGGCACCGTGCGGACGGTAAAGCACATGGACCGAGTACACCGTCAGGAAGGCGATGGCGACCAAGGCCAGTGGCCACTGAGTGCGCTGCTCCCAGGTCTGCTCTTTGGACCGCTCGCTCACGCCGCTGACCTCCGAAAACTTGGCGCCCCTCAGACCACGCGGACGAGCCACCCGAGCGCGGACAATTCTGTGGGGTTCCCCGACTGGTCGAAGCTAAGCCTTCGGAATGGCTGCCAACCCCCGGGTGGTGGTTTAGCGAGCGCCGCGCTGGGCGATCCGGTGTGACCGGACCGAGGACGAAGCGCGGGTGATTGCGGTGGCTGGCATACCGGCACAGTTGGTGGATGGATGGCGTCCGGCTGCCTACGCGGCGCTGAAGGCGGCTGCGCTGTTCCTGACGGCGGCAGCGGCCATCCGGCTTACCGCGCGTCGGACCATTGCCAAATTCTCTCCGTTCGACTGGATCGCAGCCGTCGCGGTCGGTGCGATTGTCGGCCGAACGGCCACCGCCGCCGATACCTCCTGGCTGACGGGGGCCGCCGCCTTGCTGGCGGTGGTCACCTCGCATGGCCTGATCGCGCGCCTACGGTTCTTGCCGTGGATGCGCCACCTGGTGGATCCACCGGTACGGGTGCTGATCCGGGACGGGCACGTGGACCGCCGCAACCTGATACGTTGCCGGATCACTCAGGCAGATCTGGACGCGATTCTCCGCGAACACGGCTACTCGAGTCCGAGCGAGGTCGGGGTTGCCCTGTACGAGTCGCAGGGGTCGCTTTCGATCTTCGCCAACCCCCGGGCTGGCAACTCGGCGCACACGGACCAGGCAGGTGCCGGTACCGGGTGATGCTCAGCGCCGCTGCGCTACTCAGCCGGCAGCCCACTGTTTGGCCTTGTCGAGCTCGTCGAGGGTGAAGATCGCGATCTCGCCCGGGATCATCCACGCCACTGCGTGCATGGTGTGTGCGACCCAGGCTTTGTCGGACACTACTGCGATGCGCTTGAAAGCGACATGGTGCGGCCAGACGGTGCCGACGGCGAGCTTGAGGTCTTCGAACAACCCGCCGGGCCCGAAGCCCTCGTAGTCGTTGCCGATCACCTCGACGATCCTGATCTCGTCGGTGTGCAGCATGTCGTCGATGGCGGGCTTGACCTCACGCAGTTCAGCGCCGCCCAGATGGCCGGAGACGCGGACACCGGTCACTCCCTTGGGCATATCCGGCAATAGTTCGATCATGATTTCCACTATCCGCAAATCGCGCGTGCGAGGCCGGTAATGGTCAAGACTGGACTCATGACAGATGACGGCGCGGACAGGGTTGCGGTATACCTCGATTTCGACAACATCGTGATCTCGCGGTACGACCAGGTCAACGGACGCAATTCGTTCCAGAAGGACAAGGCCAAGGGCCTGAAGGAGGATCGGCTGGCCCGGGCAACCGTCGACGTCGGCGCCATCATCGACTTTGCGTCGTCGTTCGGCACGCTGGTACTCACCCGCGCCTACGCGGACTGGTCGTCCGAGGTCAACTCTGGCTACCGCGAGCAATTGGTTGCTCGAGCAGTCGATTTGGTGCAACTGTTTCCCGCGGCGGCTTACGGCAAGAATGGTGCCGACATCCGACTGGCCGTCGACGCGGTCGAGGACATGTTTCGCCTGCCCGACTTGACGCATGTGGTGATCGTGGCCGGCGACTCGGACTACATCGCGCTGGCGCAACGCTGCAAGCGGCTCGGCCGCTACGCGGTGGGCGTGGGGGTGGCCGGTTCGTCCAGCAAGGCGCTGGCGGCGGCCTGCGACGACTTCGTCATCTACGACGCGCTGCCCGGGGTTCCGGTGCCCGAGCCCGCGCCGAGGACCCGCTCGAAAACCGAAGCTGACGAGCCTCCCCCGCCGGATCAGCAGGCGGCCGCCACTGCCCTGCTGACCCGCGCGCTGCGGATCGGCACCGAAAAGGATGACGTCGACTGGCTGCACAACTCCGCGGTCAAGGCCCAGATGAAGCGGATGGATCCGTCGTTCAGCGAGAAATCCCTGGGATTCAAGTCTTTCAGTGATTTTCTGCGGTCGCGAACCGATGTTGTCGAGCTCGACGAGAGTTCGACGACGCGAATGGTGCGGCTGCGTTAGGTGCGCTGCCCTGAGATGAACCAGTGCGTCGGCGAGGCTTCTTCGAGGCCTTCGGGTGACGGGCGGCCGTAGCTGGCCATCAGATCGTCGGACGGGGTCGCGGTCACCGCCCACCCGTGCTGGCGCAGCCAGTCGCTGACGTCCTCACGCTGTTCGAAGTACCACAGTTCGTCGGTCTTGGGGACTTCGAGCGACGAGCCGGCCTCGGCCATCAGCTTCCGGACACGATCCATCCGCTCACGCCGCTCGTCGCGAAGTTCAGAAACCGCGAACTCAGGTCCGAGTCCCTCGACAGCGATCCGGCTGCCGGGTGCGGCAAGCTCCTGGATGCGTTCGAACAGCAGATCCTGGGCCGCGGCGGGCAGGTACATGAGCAGGCCCTCGACCGACCAGACGCTCGGAGCCGACGGGTCAAAACCGGCCTGTCGCAACGCCGTTGGCCAGTCTTGACGCAAGTCAACCGGGACGGGAACCCGCTGGGCCGTGGGCTGGGCGCCGTGTTCGTGCAGGGTTTCGAGTTTGAAGTCGAGCACTCGATCTTGGTCGAGCTCGAAGACCGTGGTGCCGTCGGGCCACGGCAGTCGCCACGACCGGGCGTCCAAGCCGGCGGCCAGGATCACCGCTTGGCGGACGCCGGCATTCGCTGCGTCGATGAATGCGGTGTCGAAAAACTTTGTCCGAGTGGCGAAGTAACTGACCAGGGCGCGCATCCGCTGCGGCATGTCGGGCTCGGCCTCGATGACGGCGGCGGGCAGTTCCGGACCGCCGTACCAGTCCCACACGCCGTGGCCGACGCGGTCGAGGAACACCCGCGCGAACGGGTCGTTGATCAGCGGGTCGCTGCTCGCGCCCACGCTCTCGGTGATTTCCCAGCTGTCGTCATCGGTTCTGGCCACTACCCGACCCTACGTGAGCCGCTGATGCGGAAGAATCACGGTCATCATGGCATCCACCTCGCTCAGACCGCACGTCGTCCGGCTCGCCGTGTTCGCCGCTTTCCTGGTGGTGATGTTCTATCTGTTGGCGGTCAGGCACGTGGTGCACATCGAGGACGTGCGGGGCTGGGTGAAGACGACCGGCCCGCTGGCTCCGTTCACCTATGTGGTGTTGTCGGCTGCGCTCGGGGCGATCTTCGTGCCGGGCCCGATTCTGGCGGCGAGCAGCGGGCTGCTGTTCGGCCCGCTGCTGGGCGTGTTCGTGACGCTGGGCGCCACAGTGGGCACCGCGGTCGTGGCGGCCTCCACGGGGCGTCGAGCGGGCCGTGACAGCGCCCGCGCCCTGCTGGGAACCGACCGCGCCGACCGTCTTGATGCCCTGATCCAACGGCGAGGATTGTGGGCGGTGGTCGGCCAGCGATTCATTCCCGGGCTGTCGGACGCGCTGGCCTCGTACGCGTTCGGCGCGTTCGGGGTCCCGTTGTGGCAGATGGCCGTCGGCGCGTTCATCGGCTCGGTGCCACGGGCCTTCGTCTACACGGCCTTGGGCGCGTCGATCGGAGACACGTCACCGGTGCTGGCGTACACGGCGATCGGCGTATGGTGCGTGACGGCGGTGGTAGGCGCGTTCGCGGCACGGCAGGGCATCCGCAAGTGGCGCGCACACAACGAATTAGCGGCCGCAGACGGCTCAGCAGCTACAGAAGCCTCAGGGGTCACGCCGCCGGGGCAGTAGTCGATTCGCCCGGCGCGCGTCCTATTGGTGCAGCTCGGCGTAGTCGATGGCTTGGTTGACTTCGTCGATCGCCAGACGAACCATCTCGATCGCCTGTTCCCGGTGGCCGCCCGAATCGAAGGGGTCGGCATTTTGTAAATCGGTGAGGCTCTGGTTCAGGTGGTCGCGAGCACTGACCATGTGCGGCTGGAAGGCGTAGGCCACCCCGGCGCCGGCGAGGCTGAAGCCGGCCGCGGTGATCACGCCGGCAACTGCCAGTCGAAATTTAGAGATCTGCATGTTAGTCCTCCTGAGATTGGCTTACCGCCGGAGCAAATCTGCACAACGGCGGCGGTCACGTCAAGTAGCGGTGTCGTAGTCGGGCCAGCCGGGGGGTCGGCGCCTGAATCGCCGCCGAGGACAGTGCAAGCTTCTGGTAGCCGACCTCGGCGCTCAACACCTCGGGCTCGGCGAGGCGGCCTCTCGTCCGGCAGGCATGCTGTGTGCCCACCTCACAGCGACAATTCTCGGCTATTGCCTGCGGGATCTTCCATTGTCGCTATGAGGTGGGCACATCGTTACCGCACTGGAAAATGGCCGGTCTCAGCCAAGTACTGCAACGTGGACCGACCAGACCAGCGCGAGCGAGCGAGTGGCGCGCGTGGATCAGTCTCTCCCGCCGAACCTCGAAGCCGCCTGACCGCGCAACTGATGTCATCGGGACCGATCGAGGTAGCGTCGCGCGCCCCAGAAGTCGGCGTCCAGCCGGACCGGCGTGACACGCACCGGCGCGCCCGCGTCGAACGCCTCGATCATCCTCGAGTTTCCGAAATACATTGCCACGTGATAGATCTCGTCGGCATTGCGGCCATGTGAGTAGAACAGCAGATCGCCGGGTTGCAATGCGGACTTGTCGACCGGGCGGCCGCGACCATCGACGGCTTGCGGTCCGGCATCGCGCGGCAGGGTAATGCCGTGCAGCTGGTAGACGGTCGATGTGAAACCGGAGCAATCGAGCCCAAATCCGGCCCGGCCGCCCCACAGGTAGGGAACGTCCACAAAACCGGCGGCCGACCGAATTAGCTCGTCACTGGTGGGATATGTTATTTCCGTAGACTTTTCGTAGACCGCGGCCGATTGAGCGGCCAGCCACCTCGGGCCGCGATCCGGGGTGGCCACCTGAATCGCCGTCTCGGTGCGACTCAGGACGGGAAGCCGGGTGTTGGCGCTGATTTCGAGGTCCCGATTCCGGAGGCCGGAGTCGCGGTACAACCAGACGGTGGTGCCGCGCTCGACCAGCGCGACGGGGGCACGGTCCTGCTGCGCACCGTAGCTCGGGTCGGTCGCCAACTGCGCCTTGGGAATCCAGCCGGGATAGCCCTTCGGATCCTTCGGCGTGGGTTGGCCCGGGACCAGTACCTCGGCCCAGTCGCCCTGCTCTCGGACCACAATCACGCGCTCGCCGAAGAGAGCCTGCGTCTGGTCGAGATCGTCCGACGTGAGCGCCTCCTGCTGGGCCGGGGTCATGGCCGACAGCCAACCGCGAACATCGACGGGGTTTGTCAGGGCCGGGTGATCGACGGGGCGCGGACTCTGCGGCGCGGTCCACACCGTGGCTGCCGAGACGGCGACGTACGCGTGGTCTGCCGCGGGCGCGGCGGAGACGGGTGCTGCCGTCAACCCGAGGACCAATACGCCGGCCAACGCTATTCGAATCACGGCGCCGGTCATGTCGATCGACGTTAACGGAGTCGGCCCGCGTTCCTACTGAGCAACGCCGAGATCCTTGGGTCTGTCGATGAGCCGCTCGCGCAGGTGAACGAGCACGTCCTCGGTCATGGCGAAGCCGCCGAGGTGGCTCTCCGAGCGAACGGTCAGTACGGCGTCTTGCAGGCAGCCGACGGCGGTGTGCACGCCGGCGATCGGCACGACGCGGTCGGTCTGGCCGTGCCACCATCGCACCGGCACCTTGACGTCGACCAGCCGAAAACCCCAGTCGCGGCCTAGAAGTCGCGCGTCGTCGACCATGGCCAGGCAGCGGCCGCGGAACGCATTGACCATGTCGTCGACGAAGATCGCCTCGACTTCAGGATCGTCCAGCACCTGCCGGTCGACTTCGGGCCACATCTGCATGTACACGCGATAGGCGTAGTGCGCGAAGGGAATCAGCGGCGCAAGCAGGATAGTGGCAAGGACGGCCAAGGGGCGGCGTAGCTGGGTGAGGATCGGGCCGAAACGCCGGGCGATCTCGGTGGCGCCCGCTCGGGTGGCCTCGGGCCCGACCGCCGGCACGGTGCCGTCGAGCACGCCGATGGCGGCCACCCGATCCACCATGGGCGGCAACGCACCACACGCCAGCGCGTAGGGGCCTCCGCCCGACATGCCCACGACACCAAGCTTTTTGGCGTCGAGAGCATCCGCGACCTGTGCCATGTCGGCAACCCATTCACTCACCGAGGTATAGCGGTGCGAATCGGACAGGCCGGTGCCTGGGCGCTCGACGACGATGACGCGAAGGCCGAGCTTTTCGGCGGCACGGCGGCCCTCGGCGAGGAATTGGCGCCGCGCGCCGAGCGTGCCGTGGAACCACAGCACCACCGGGCCGAGCGGATCACCGAATTCCGCGTAACCGAGGCGGCGGCCGTCGGCTAGATGGAACTGACCTTCGGCCCGCGGCTTCTCGACGCGCGGTACGCCCGGCGGGTGGCGCAGTGGGTTGTCCATCGACCTTCACAGTAGGCGACCTGTTGACCTACGAGTGAGCACCAAATGCCCAGTTGAGCGCAGTGTTTGGCAGCTGTTCCAGCGCGATTCATCGGGGCTTTGTCGCGGTGACAAGGTGCGTCGGGGCCCCTGGGCGGCCGGACCACATCCGCTACCCGACGGTTGGCCGCTCGACCTGCTGCCCCCCTCGGCTCGCAGGTGCTCGGCGTGCTGGCGGCTCCGTCAGCCGAATAGGACGAGGAGGGCGACGAACAGGCCGACGACCGCGAACATGAGCGCTGAGCCCAACACGAACAGGCCGCCCCGGGTCGCGAGGATGGCGAAGCCGAGGCGGGTTTCGCGGACGTACCGTTGCCGTGACAGTGCCGCGAGCGCGGACAACAGACCGGCGCCGATCAACGAGATCCCGAGGATGCCGGGAACGCGTGCGTCGGCGAGAAAGATGACGGTCACCGCGAAGACACCGCCCAACCCGACGAGCGTTATCGCGCGCTGCAGATGGTTCCGCTCGAAAGGGTATTGCGCCCCCCAAAGTCGCGCAGGCTCGGGTTTCATCCTGGCTCAGCGGGGTGGCATGACGACGAGAACGAGAACACCGACGCCCGCGAGGACGATGGCCACGAAAACGAGTAGCGGGGCGCCGAAGCCGGGCAGCGGTTGGCGTTGCCGCAACGCGCGCTCGGTGACCAACCAACGCCGCACACCGACGCCGCAGGTCCCGTAGGCGATCGCCACGAGACCGAAAGCGAGGACCTGGCTGCCCAACGAGCGGTGTTCGAGCAGTAGCCGGTCGATCGCGACGGCGCCCGCGAGCACGGCCACCGCGAAGCGCAGCCACGCCAGGTAAGTCCGTTCGTTGGCCAGGCTGTAGAGCGGGTCGGGCTCGCGGCCCACGTCGTAGACCCCGCGCGGGTAGCGCGAGCCGCTCTCCGCCGTGCCGTCGAAGTCCATCACCTCGTTGTCGGCCACCCCGTCACGATAACGCCGCCGCGCGGGACGCTCTGGACTGGACGTCGCACACCGCCTCACCTGCACTGCCACCAGCCATCGTCGGCCGTACAGCGCCGCGTAGCAGAGTGCTATCCTTGTAGCAGACTGCTACAGCGAAGGCCGCTCATGACACAGACCACTGATCGGGTGACACGCGTCGCGGCCGACCTGATGGACAGCGCGGCCGCCGAAGGCGCACGACAAAGCCGCTCGGCCAAACAGCAGCTCGACCACTGGGCACGAGTGGGACGCGAAGTCTCGACTCAGCAGACGGCGGCCCGGCGTCGAGTTGAAGCCGCGTTGGCCGGCGAGCTGGAACTGCGGGAACTCGGTGCCGAAGAAGGTGCGGTCTTCAATGCCGAGATCGCAGCGGCCGTTCAAGAGAATCTGGCCGGAGCGAACTACGGCAGGCTGCTGGCCGAGCGAGGCGTGACAACCGTGGCCCTCGACGACAACGGTGACATCGTCGAGCACCGCCCTGACGGGTCGTCGAGCACGCTGAACATGACACCACCACGCCGCAGAAAGGCGAGCGCCACACCCGCTCGATGAAGCGGCTCGATCTCGTCGTCGGGCCCAATGGGTCCGGCAAGTCGACGTTCGTCGAACTCACGCTGGCACCGCTGCTGCCCGGCAGCGCCTTCGTCAACGCCGACGAGATCGCCAGGCAACGCTGGCCGGATGATCCGGCGTCGCACGCCTACGAGGCTGCGCGGGTGGCGGCACAGACGCGGGCCACGCTCATCGAACTCGGCGCATCGTTGATCGCCGAGACCGTGTTCTCCCATCCGTCGAAGCTGGAACTGGTCGATGCCGCCCACGCAGCGGACTACACGATCGTGGTGCATGTCCTGCTGATTCCCGAGGATTTGGCCGTCGAGCGGGTCCGGCGCCGAGTCAGCGCTGGTGGACACGATGTACCCGAGAACAAGATACGCGAACGCTACCAACGACTTTGGGGGCTCATCGCCGCCGCGATCCTGCGCTGCGACTCCTCCACCGTGTACGACAACAGCGGCCGCACCGGTCCCCGAATCGTCGCTCACCTGAGCGCCGGCTTCTGCATCGGCTCACCAGACTGGCCCGCGTGGACCCCTGGCGTGTTGCGGTCCGCCTGCCGGCCGTAGCGTCCGCGATTGGCGCTCGACGCCGCGGCGCACTAGTTTCCAAAAAGTGACATTTCTAACTGCTGGTGCGCTCGCGCGGTGGGTCGCGCCCTTCCTGACGGTCGCGGCCGTTGTCGGCACAGGTCAACTCAGTGAACCGGGGCAAAACGGTCCCGCCCCGGCGATGCGCCTGGTCGACAACGCCAACCCGTTGGCCGGCATGCCCTTCTACGTCAACCCCACCTCGGCGGCCATGCGCGCCGCCCAGCATGCCGATCCGCCCAGTGCGGAGTTGACCGCCGTCGCCAACACGCCGCAGGCGTATTGGATTGTCCCGGGTTCGTCGGCGTCGACCGTGGCGAAGTACACCGGCGACGCGGCGGCCGCGGGGGCCCTGCCGGTATTCACCATCTACGGCATTCCGCACCGCGACTGTGGCAGCTTCGCTGCGGGCGGCATGGGGTCCGGCGACGCCTATCGCGGGTGGATCGACAACATCGCATCCCAGATCGGCGCGTCGCGGGCGGCGGTCATCGTCGAACCCGATGCGCTCGCCATGGCCGACTGCCTGTCGGGCGATCAGCGCCAAGAGCGCTACGACCTGATCCACTACGCCGTCGACTCACTGACGCGCAACCCGGCCACGGCCGTATACGTCGACGCCGGACACATCCACTGGCACAGCCCCGAGGACATGGCCGATCGGCTCAACAAGGCCGGTGTCGCCCACGCGCGGGGTTTTAGCCTCAACGTCGCGAACTTCTACACGACCGAGGACGAAATCGGTTATGGCGACGCGATTTCGGGACACATCAATGGCGCCCACTATGTGGTCGACACGTCGCGTAACGGCGCCGGCCCGGCGCCCGCGTCCAAGCTCGACTGGTGCAATCCCAGCGGTCGGGCGCTGGGCGCCGCGCCCACCACAGCGACCGGCAACGGACATGTCGACGCCTTCTTGTGGATCAAGCGTCCCGGCGAATCCGACGGATCATGCGACAAGGGCGATCCGCCGGCGGGCACCTTCGTGAATCAGTACGTCGTCGACCTGGCCCGCAACGGCGGCCCCGTCGATCTGGCCCGCAGCGCTGGCCACTAGGCGGCCGCTCCGCTCACCACTGTTCTTGGTGGACAA
>NZ_JBYCLD010000352.1:0-6706 GCF_057473725.1 Mycobacterium sp. TH-M11
TCCGCCGATCACCTGGAGCGAATGCTGTCGTTGGACAACGTGTTCAGCGCCGACGAATTCGAGCTCTGGGCCGGCCGTGTGCACGCCGAAGTCGGAGTCGACGTTTCCTTCCTGTGCGAGCTCAAAATCGACGGCGTCGCTTTGGCGTTGGTCTACCGCGACGGCCGACTGGTTCGGGCTGCGACCCGCGGCGACGGACGTACCGGCGAGGACGTCACGCTCAACGCTCGCACCATCGACGATGTGCCCGAACGTTTGACTCCCAGTGCCGACCACCCGGTGCCCGAGGTCCTGGAGGTGCGCGGTGAGGTGTTTTTCCGGCTGGAGGATTTCGAGGCGCTCAACGCTGCTCTGGTCGAGGACGGCAAGGCGCCGTTCGCCAACCCGCGCAACAGCGCGGCGGGGTCGCTGCGGCAGAAGGATCCCGCCGTCACGGCGCGTCGCAAACTTCGGATGATCTGCCACGGGTTGGGACACCTCGAGGGCTACCGGCCCGACTCGCTGCACGACGCCTATCTGGCGCTGGCCGCCTGGGGACTGCCGGTCTCCGACCGCACCACTCGGGTTCAGAATGCGGCCGGCGCCTTGGAGCGGATCGCCTACTGGGCCGAGCACCGCCACGACGTCGACCATGAAATCGACGGTGTGGTGATCAAAGTCGACGACGTGTCACTGCAGCGCAGGCTCGGCTCGACCTCTCGGGCGCCGAGGTGGGCGATCGCCTACAAGTATCCGCCGCAGGAAGTGCAGACCAAGCTTCTCGACATTCGCGTCAATGTCGGCCGGACGGGGCGGGTGACTCCGTTCGCGTTCATGACGCCGGTCACCGTCGCGGGGTCGACGGTCGGGCTGGCCACCTTGCACAATGCCGCGGAGGTCAAGCGCAAGGGCGTGCTGATCGGCGACACGGTGGTGCTTCGGAAGGCCGGCGACGTGATCCCCGAAGTGCTGGGTCCGGTCGTCGACTTGCGCGACGGCTCCGAGCGCGAATTCGTCATGCCCACAACGTGTCCCGAGTGCGGCACGCCGTTGGCTCCGGCGAAGGAGGGTGACGCCGACATCCGCTGCCCCAATTCGCGGTCCTGCCCGGCGCAGTTGCGTGAGCGGGTGTTCCACGTCGCCGGCCGTGGCGCCTTCGACATCGAAGGGCTCGGCTACGAGGCCGCGGCCGCGCTGCTCAAAGCGCAGGTGATCGAGGACGAGGGTGATCTGTTCAGCCTCACCGAAGACCAGCTGTTGCGTACCGAGCTGTTCACCACCAAGGCCGGTACGTTGTCGGCCAACGGCAAGCGCCTGCTGGCCAACTTGGACACCGCCAAGAAACAACCGCTGTGGCGGGTCTTGGTGGCGTTGTCGATTCGGCACGTAGGTCCAACGGCGGCAAGGGCTTTGGCCACCGAGTTCGGCAGCCTTGATGCGATCACCGCGGCGTCGACGGAGCAGCTTGCCGCGGTCGAGGGTGTCGGTCCGACCATCGCCGACGCGGTGACGGAGTGGTTCACCGTCGACTGGCACCGCCGGATCGTCGACAAGTGGCGAACGGCCGGGGTGCGGATGGCCGACGAACGCGACGCCGGCGTACCCCGCACGCTGGCGGGCATGACCATCGTGGTCACCGGATCGTTGGTCGGTTTCTCTCGCGACCAAGCCAAAGAGGCGATCCTGACGCGCGGGGGCAAAGCCGCCGGCTCGGTGTCGAAGAAGACCGACTATCTGATTGCCGGCGATTCTCCCGGATCCAAGTACGACAAGGCCGTCGAGCTCGGAGTTCCCGTCCTCGACGAGGACGGGTTTCGGAAACTGCTAGCACAAGGCCCGGCGGATCTCTCGGAGTGAGTCTTCGCCGTCGGGGCGTTCAGTGCAGCAGGGTGCCGACGATCCCGGCCAGGTATCCCAGGCGGGCAATCTCCGACGGCCGGAACGCGGGGCCGCCAGGCCTGCCGAGCATCACAGCGGTGTGGGTTGAGCCCAGCGGTGCCGCGGTCAAGGTGGTGTCCATGTCACGCCAGACCTGCGGCACCCAGTCCTCGGTGGTGTCCAAAGCGGTGGCGTGCTCGATCGGCATCCAGGGCACGTCGCGCAGAACCGTCTCCGGCGCACCGGGGCTACCGGCAACGCGCTGTAGTCCGTCGGCGGACCTGCGTAGCACCGAGCACCAACTGACCCGCAGTACCTGCGGCGCCTCACCGACAAGCACGTTGAGTTTCGCGTCGGTGCTGCCGGCGGCGGCGACATGGTCGATCAGCGCCAGCTCGCGGTGCGCGTCCAGCAATCCGGTGTGCGGCCGCAGGCTGTCCACCCGCACGCCCTGCAGCGCCTCGGCCGCGGTGATCAGCGTGTCCGGCATGCCACCGGGCGGCAGTTCGACGACCAGATCGTCGATCGCGTAGTCCGGTCCGCGCTCCACGACGTCCAGCGACAAGATGTCGGCGCCCACCGACCCCAGAGCCACGGCCAACGAGCCGAGGCTGCCTGGTCGGTCGGCTAGTTGGACGCGGAGCAGATAGGACGACACGCGGACACTGTTTCACAGCGGCGTGCGATCGGCATGTCGGTGGTTGCGGCCCGCCCCGGCGCGGGCCGCGGCATCCCCGTCTAGGCTTTGCAGTCGTGTCCCAGATCTCCCGCGACGAGGTTGCCCATCTGGCCCGGTTGGCCCGTCTGGCGTTGACCGACGACGAGCTGGACAGCTACGCCGGCCAACTCGACGCCATCCTGACCCACGTCGGGCAGATCCAGGCCGTCGACGTCGCCGGCGTCGAGCCGACCGACAACCCGCTGAAGTCCGTCAACGTGACCCGTCCGGACCAGATCGCGCCGTGTCTGACCCAGCAGGAGGCGCTGGCCGGGGCGCCCGAAGCGCTTGACGGCCGCTTCCTGGTCCCGCAGATCCTCGGGGAGCCGCAATGACCGACATCATCCGGCTGGACGCCGCGACGCTGGCCACCAAGATCGCGGCCAGGGAGTTGTCGTCGACCGAGGTCACGCAGGCGTTCCTGGATCAGATCGCGGCGACCGACGAGCAGTACAGCGCATTCCTGCACGTCGCGGTGGATGCGGCACTGTCATCGGCCGCCGCCACGGACAAATCGCTGGCCGCCGGTGACCGGCCGGCGTCGGCGCTGGCCGGTGTCCCGCTGGCCCTCAAAGACGTCTTCACCAGCGTCGATATGCCTACCACCTGCGGGTCGAAGATCCTCGAGGGCTGGCGCTCGCCCTATGACGCCACCGTCACCGCGAGGCTGCGCGCCGCGGGCATCCCGATCCTGGGTAAGACCAACATGGACGAGTTCGCAATGGGCTCCTCGACGGAGAACTCGGCCTACGGTCCGACCCGCAACCCGTGGGACACCGACCGGGTGCCCGGCGGATCGGGCGGGGGCAGCGCCGCCGCACTGGCGGCGTTCCAGGCGCCGCTGGCAATCGGCACCGATACCGGCGGCTCGATCCGCCAGCCGGCGGCGCTGACCGCGACTGTCGGCGTCAAGCCCACCTACGGAACGGTGTCGCGGTACGGGCTGGTGGCCTGCGCGTCGTCGCTGGACCAAGGTGGGCCTTGTGCACGCACGGTCCTGGACACCGCGCTGCTGCATCAGGTGATCGCCGGACACGATCCACGTGACTCCACCTCGATCGACGTCGAGGTGCCCGATGTCGTCAGCGCCGCAAAGATCGGTGCCGCAGGCGATCTCGACGGGGTGCGGGTAGGCGTGGTCAAGCAGTTGCGCGGCGAGGGGTACCAACCCGGAGTACTGGCGTCGTTCAACCAAGCGGTCGAACAATTGACCGCGCTCGGAGCCGACGTATCCGAGGTCGACTGTCCCCACTTCGATCACGCTCTGGCCGCCTACTACCTGATCCTGCCATCGGAGGTCTCCAGCAACCTGGCCCGCTTCGACGCGATGCGGTACGGGCTTCGCGTCGGCGACGACGGCACGCACAGCGCCGAGGAGGTGATGGCGCTGACCCGGGCCGCGGGATTCGGCCCGGAAGTCAAGCGGCGCATCATGATTGGCACCTATGCGCTGTCGGCCGGCTACTACGATGCTTACTACAACCAGGCGCAGAAGGTGCGGACATTGATCGCCCGTGACCTCGACGCTGCCTATCAGTCGGTGGATGTCTTGGTTTCGCCGACGACGCCGACGACGGCATTTCCATTGGGGGAGAAGGTCGACGACCCGCTGGCGATGTATCTGTTCGATCTGTGCACGCTGCCGTTGAATCTGGCCGGCCACTGCGGCATGTCGGTGCCGTCGGGCTTGTCCGACGACGACAACCTGCCGGTCGGGCTGCAGATCATGGCGCCGGCGCTGGCCGATGATCGGCTCTACCGGGTGGGGGCCGCCTACGAGGCGGCCCGGGGGGCGCTGCCTTCGGCTATCTGAACCGCTGCCGAGCGGGCGGTCACGGGGCAAGATGAACGCATGCGGATCGGAATCCTCACCGGGGGTGGTGACTGTCCTGGCCTGAACGCCGTCATCCGGGCGGTGGTGCGGACCTGCGATTCCCGTTACGGGTCGTCGGTGGTCGGATTTCAGGACGGCTGGCGCGGGCTGCTGGAGAACCGCCGGATCCAGCTGGCCAACGACGATCGCAACGACCGTCTGCTCGCCAAGGGCGGAACGATGCTGGGCACCGCCCGCGTCAATCCCGACAAGCTGAGAGCCGGGCTGGCGCAGGTCAAGCAGACGCTGGATGACAACGGCATCGACGTCCTGATCCCGATCGGCGGCGAGGGCACGCTCACGGCCGCGCACTGGCTGTCTGAAGAGAATGTCCCCGTCGTCGGAGTGCCCAAGACCATCGACAATGACATCGATTGCACGGACGTGACTTTCGGCCACGACACCGCGTTGACCGTGGCCACCGATGCGATCGACCGATTGCACAGCACGGCCGAGTCGCACCAACGCGTGATGCTGGTCGAGGTGATGGGCCGGCATGCCGGCTGGATCGCGCTCAACTCCGGGCTGGCCTCCGGCGCGCACATGACGCTGATCCCTGAGCAACCATTCGACATCGACGAGGTATGCCGGCTGGTCAAGCGGCGCTTCCAGCGCGGCGACTCGCATTTCATCTGCGTGGTGGCCGAGGGCGCCAAGCCGGCTGAGGGGTCGATGAAACTTGCCGAGGGCGGCACCGACGAGTTCGGTCACGAGCGGTTCACCGGCGTGGCCGCGCAGTTGGCCGTCGAGGTGGAAAAACGCATCAACAAAGACGTCCGGGTAACCGTGCTCGGCCACGTTCAGCGCGGCGGCACACCGACGGCCTACGACCGTGTACTGGCGACGCGGTTCGGGGTCAACGCCGCCGACGCCGCGCATGCCGGCGAATACGGACAGATGGTGTCGTTGCGGGGTCAAGACATCGGGCGGGTGGCCTTGGCGGACGCCGTGCGCCAGCTCAAGCTGGTCCCGCAGAGTCGGTACGACGACGCCGCCGCGTTCTTCGGTTAGCGCTCGGCTTCGACGACGCGGTGCCGGTCGGCGATGCCCGCCCGGGCCGCGATGACGAGACTGCATCGGGCGGCAATTAGGATTGTTGCCATGACTGTTGCTGCCAGCGTTCCCGGTGCGGCCGGCAGTGAGCTGCTCGACTACGACGAGGTGATCGCGCGCTACGACCCGGTGCTCGGCATGGAAGTGCACGTCGAGTTGTCCACCGCGACCAAAATGTTCTGCGGGTGCGCCAACGAGTTCGGCGCCGAACCCAACTCGCAGGTCTGTCCGGTGTGCCTTGGCCTGCCTGGCTCGTTGCCGGTGCTCAACGAGGCTGCGGTCGAATCGGCCATCCGGATCGGGCTGGCGCTCAACTGCGACATCGCGCCCTGGGGTCGGTTCGCCCGCAAGAATTACTTCTATCCCGACCAGCCCAAGAACTACCAGATTTCGCAGTACGACGAGCCGATCGCCATCAACGGCTACCTCGACGTTCCGCTGGATGACGGCAGCACCTGGCGAGTCGACATCGAACGTGCCCACATGGAGGAAGACACCGGCAAGCTGACCCACTTGGGCAGCGACACCGGCCGCATCGCCGGTGCGACGACCTCGCTGGCGGATTACAACCGGGCCGGGGTGCCGCTGATCGAAATCGTCACCAAACCGATCGAAGGCACTGGCGAACGTGCGCCAGAGATTGCCCGCGCCTACGTGACGGCCTTGCGGGACCTGTTGCGCGCGTTGGATGTTTCCGACGTACGGATGGATCAGGGGTCGATGCGCTGCGACTCCAACGTGTCGCTGAAGCCCAAAGGCGCGACCGAGTTCGGCATTCGCAGCGAGACCAAGAACGTCAACTCGCTCAAGAGCGTCGAGGTCGCCGTCCGCTACGAGATGCGGCGCCAAGGAGCTGTTCTGGAATCGGGTGGCCGAGTCATCCAGGAAACCAGGCACTTCCACGAGGATGGCTTCACCAGCCCGGGCCGCACCAAGGAAACCGCGGAGGACTACCGTTACTTTCCCGAGCCCGACCTCGAACCGGTCGCACCCAGCGGCGAACTCGTCGAGCGCCTACGCAAGACCATTCCCGAGCTACCTTGGCTGCGGCGCAAGCGGATTCAGCACGACTGGGGCATTTCTGACGAGGTGATGCGCGATCTGGTGAACGCCGGTGCCGTGGATATGGTCATCGCGACCGTCGAACAGGGGGCTTCCAGCGAATCCGCCCGCGCCTGGTGGGGCAACTTCCTGGTGCAGAAGGC
>NZ_JBYCLD010000353.1:0-9355 GCF_057473725.1 Mycobacterium sp. TH-M11
GCAGATGCCAGGTCACGTCGCGGAACTGGTCGTCGTGTCGCACCCAGTGGTGGGCAACGCAGGTGATACGGCCACGAGCGGTGCCGGGGTGGGCCCCGGGGTCGTACACCTCGCCGACGATGGCGTGTTGGGTGCGGACCGTCGACGCCACGGCGGCAATTGCCTCGCTGATCGCGGCGTAACCCGAATGCGCCCGAACCGGCGCCAAAACCGCCGGCGGGTCGGGCAATAGCAGCGTCGCGTCATCGGTGAAAAGTTCTGCCACGGAACCGAATTGCCGGTCGTCGACCCTGGCCGCGTAACGGTGCACGAGGTCGGCCAGGTCCGCCCGGTCGTCGGTGCCGAGCTTCATGTCGGCAGCGAAAGCCGTTGGGCGCAGGCTGACAGTTCGTCCTTGGCGTGATCGAGGTCGGTGATCGGCGGCATCGCCAGCACAATCCGGTCGGCGCCCTGGGCGGCCAACCGCTCCGCACGTTCGGAGTCGACCTTGCTGACCGAATGTCCCAGTGTCAGCTCGATATCGGCAGGGTCGCGGCCGGCGGCGACGGCCTCGTCGCGCATCAGCGCCAGTAGGTCCTGCAGCTGAGCGCCGGCCACCCCCAACGGCTGGAAGCCGTCACCGAACCGTCCGGCCCGTCGCGCCGCAGCTTTGCTGTGACCACCGACATGTATGGCAAGATGTTGCCCGGCAATGGGTTTGGGAAAGCAGACCACGTTGTCGAATCGAAAGAACTCACCACGATGCGTCACACCGTAGGGTCGCTCGTCCCACAGCGCCCTCAGCACTGCCAGTTGCTCGTCGGCGCGGCGGCCCCGGCTGGCGAATTCCGTTCCGCAGGCCTCGATTTCTTCTCTGAGCCAACCGACTCCGACACAGAGCCGAAGTCGCCCGCCGGACAGCACGTCGAGGGTGGCTGCCCGCTTGGCCAACACGACCGGATGATGGTTGGGCAGCACCAGAACACCCGTGGCCAAGCCCAGCCGTTGGGTGTGGCCGGCCAAAAACGACAACAGGTCAAGTGGATCGGGGACCGGGCAATCCGACGACAGCTCCACCCGCCCCGAGGCGTCGTAGGGATAGACACTGTCGTAACGAGTCGCCAGGACGGTGTGCTCGACCGCAACGATCGACTCGAAGCCGCAGGCCTCGAGATGGCGCGCGAACTCCGCCATCCAGCGCGGGTCCGCAGTGACCCCGGCAGCTACTGGGGCGACTACGCCAAACGTCAACTTTTTCACGGCAAACCGACGCTAGCAGTTGCTCGTGGGGGCGGTTTGCGCCCGCATCACCTCGGCGAGGGCGCTCGCCCGGCGGTCGTCAAACACGTCTTCCAGCAGGATCGGCCGACCGTCGGGACCGCTCAGCGGGATCCGCCAGTTCGGGTATTCGTCGGTGGTGCCCGGTTGATTCTGGGTTCGCTTGTCGCCGACCGCGTCGGTGAGCGCCAACCCGAGCAGCCGCGACGGCGTCCGTCCCAGATACTGATGCAGGGCCAGTACGGTTTGCTCCTCGTCCGCGTTCTCGGGCAGCAGGCCGACTCGGCGCAGTTCGGCCATCCAGGCCGCCTGTTCGCGCTCGGCCGCCGCCAACTCCTGCTCGACCGGGCGGGTCAGTAGTCCCAGCGAATCCCGCAGTCGCACATGTTCATTGGCCAGATAGCCGGCCGTCGGCGGCAGGTCATGAGTGGTCACCGAGGACAGGCAGTACTCACGCCAGCGGTCGGCCGGCAGCGGACCACCGGACCCGTCGCGGTCGAGTTCGAACCACAGAATCGACGTGCCCAGCACGCCCCGTGCCCGCAGGTAGTCACGGACCCACGGCTCGACGGTGCCCAGGTCCTCGCCCACCACCAGCGCCAGCGCGCGATACGCCTCCAAGGCGACGATGCCGATCATCGCCTCATGGTCATAGCGCACGTAGGTGCCCTCGGTCGGCGGTTGGCCCCGGGGTATCCACCACAACCGGAACAACCCGATGATGTGGTCGATCCGTACGCCACCGGCGTGCCGCAGCACGCTGCGGATCAGGTCGCGGAACGGCTGGTATTCCTGCTCGTCGAGGCGGTCCGGGCGCCACGGCGGCTGCGACCAGTCCTGGCCCAACTGGTTGAACTCGTCCGGAGGTGCCCCGGCCGAGACCCCGAGGGCCAGCGAATCCTGCAACGCCCAGGCGTCCGCCCCGTCGGGGTGCACGCCCACGGCCAGATCGTGCACGATGCCCAACGACATCCCGGCCGACACCGCCTGGGTCTGCGCGGCAGCCAGTTGCTCGTCGAGTTGCCATTGCAGCCAACGATGGAAATCGACTGCGGCCGAATGTTTTTTGACGAAGTTTGCGACTCCTGCGGCGCTGGGATGACGCATCGAGTCGGGCCATTGATGCCAGTCGGCGCCGTACTTTTCGGCCAGCGCACACCAGGCGGCGAAGTTGTCGAGCGCGGCGCCTTCCCGAGCGCAGTACGCCGCGAAAGCCAGGTCGCGGCCGGCGGTGCGGGGGACAGCGAATACCAACTCCAGCGCTTCGCGTTTGGCCGCCCACGCGCTGTCACGGTCGATCGAGTCCAGCGACGCGGCGTGTTTCTGGACGCCGCCACGCAACCGACGCACTCGGCCCCGCCGGGGTAGTTGCGCGTATTCGGGAATGGCCTCAACACGCAGATACAGCGGGTTGACGAACCGCCGCGAGGTCGGCAGATACGGCGACGGTTCCATCGGCGAGGTGGGCCCGGCCGCGTGCAGCGGGTTGACCAGCAGATAAGCGGCGCCGTGCAGCGACGCCGACCAGACCGCGAGGTCCACGAGATCGGTCAGATCCCCGACACCCCAGGACTGGCGGGAACGCACGCTGTACAACTGTGCGGCCAGCCCCCAGCTACGACGGGCGCCCAGCCGATCGGGCACACCCAACCACGGCGGTGTCACGATCACCGCGGCGTCGGCCTCGTTTCCGCCGGAACGCAGATGCACCCGGTGATATCCCAGCGGTAGATCGTCGGGCAATACGAAACTGGCTTCGCCGATCTGGTGCCCGCCCAGATCAAACGGCGGGGTGAAGTTGTCGACCTGCTTGATCCCGCCACGGACGGTGCCGTCTTCGAGTTGGAGCCACACCTCGGCCGGTTGGCCGTGCGTGACGTGCACCCAGAACGTCGTCGGGGTACCGGCCCGCCCGACGATGGTCGGCGGTAGCGCACGCGACCAGTGCGCCCTCTCGTGCGCGACGAGCGCCGCGTCGCGTGCCGCCTCGTCTGCGGCGTCGACGCCCAGCGCGGCCAGCACCGCGATCAACGTGCTCGCCGGGACGTCGACCCGGCGAGCACGCCAGTCTTCATAGGCTGTAGAGATCCCGAATCGACCCGCGAGTTCGATCAGCGACGGCGCCATCTGGTTCATACAGACATCTTCCTTGTCGAGATGTCTGAGATGCGCCCCGCGTGTTCACGTCGACGTCACCTTTACGGGGGGCTGGGTTTGCTCGTGGCCGTACCATTCGCAGAGAAGGTTCTGCTGAACCTCCCCACTACCAACTGGCAGGTGACAGCACTGTGGCGCAAACCACAAACGGCGCGGACGCGAACGTCGCTCGATCTCGAACGCTCGCGTGGCGCGCTCGCGCGGGGTGCCCTACCGTTATCCCTGTGAACAGTGGGACTGCACAATCTTCGGCCTTCGCGTCTGAGTGGAGCGTGCTCAAAAATGGCCGGTGATCACCAGCGCGGTTCGGGCTACGGCCTCGGACTGTCCACCCGGACCCAGGTAACCGGTTACCAGTTCCTGGCCCGTCGTACCGCCATGGCGCTGACCCGCTGGCGGGTCCGGATGGAGATCGAACCCGGCCGGCGCCAGACGCTGGCCGTGGTGGCCTCGATTTCCGCGGCCTTGGTGATCTGCCTGGGCGCCTTGCTGTACTCCTTCATCAGCCCGTCCGGGCAGCTGAACGACACACCGATCATCGCCGACCGTGATTCGGGCGCACTGTATGTCCGGGTCGGCGACAAGCTGTACCCCGCGCTGAATCTGGCCTCGGCGCGGCTGATCGCCGGCCGCGCCGAAAACCCGCACAAGGTGCGGGGGAGCCAGATCGCCGAGCAGCCGCACGGGCCGCTGGTCGGGATTCCCGGAGCGCCGTCGGAATTCTCTCCGACCAGCCCAGCGACGGCGTCGTGGCTGGTGTGCGACACCGTGACGCCGACCTCCGGCGTCGGTGCGCCGCCGGTGACGGTCACCGTCATCGACGGCCGGCCCGAACTGTCGAACCGGCGCCATGTGCTCGGCGGCTCCGACGCTGTGGTGCTCAGATACGACAAGGAAACCTACGTGGTCCGGCAGGGACGCCGGTCACGTATCGACGCGACAAACCGCGCGGTGCTGCTGCCGCTGGGGCTTACCCCGGAGAACGTCAGCCAGGCCCATCCGATGAGCCGTGCGCTGTACGACGCGTTGCCCGTCGGCCCCGAGTTGTCGGTACCCAAGGTTCCGGCTGCCGGCCAACCGGCAGCATTCGCCGGTGCGCCCGGGCCGATCGGTACCGTGATTGTGACGCCGCAAATCAGTGGGCCGCAGCAGTATTCGGTGGTGCTGGCCGACGGCGTGGAGACGGTCAATTCGGTGGTTGCCCAGATCCTCCAAAACGCCGGTACCCCGGCGGGCAGCTCGCCGATTGTCGTGGCACCCGCATCGCTGGCCAAGCTGCCGGTCGTCAACGGGCTGGACTTGTCGGCCTATCCAGACGCCCCGCTGAGCCCGGTCGACCTGAAGGAAAACCCCGCGACATGCTGGTGGTGGGAGAAGACCGCCGGTGAGGAGCGCGCTCGCATCCAGGTGATCTCCGGGCCGACGATTCCGGTGCCCAACGGCTCGACGGACAAGATCGTGTCGCTGGTCAAAGCCGATTCCTCGGGTCGGGAAGCCGATCGCGTGTACTTCGGCCCCGAATACGGCAACTGGGTCGTCGTCACTGGCAACGACCCGGCAGCGACCACCGCCGAATCACTGTGGTGGCTCTCCAGCTCCGGGGTGCGTTTCGGCGTGGAAAACTCTAACGATGCCCGCAAAGCACTGGGCCTGACGTTGGCGCCCAGTCCGGCGCCGTGGGTTGCTCTGCGGTTGCTGGCGCCGGGGCCCGCCCTCTCCCGCGCGGACGCACTGGTACGTCATGACACCCTCCCGTCCGACATGAACCCCGCAGAGTTGGTGGTACCCAAGTGAAGCAAGGTTTCGCACGCCCGACGCCCGAGCGTGCACCGGCCGTCAGGCCCGAGAACATCGTCCTCCCGACACCGCTGAGTGTCCCGCCGCCCGAAGGAAAACCGTGGTGGCTGATCGTGGTCGGCGTGCTGGTGGTCGGCTTACTGGTCGGCATGGTCGGCATGACCGTCGCCAACGGCTCGCGGATGTTCCTGGGCGCCGGGTCGATCTTCCCGATCTTCATGATCGGCGGCGTGGCCATGATGATGTTCGGCGGCCGTTTCGGCGGCCAGCAGCAGATGAGCCGGCCGAAGCTGGACGCGATGCGCGCCCAGTTCATGCTGATGCTGGACATGCTGCGGGAGACCGCCAACGAGTCGGCCGACAGCATGGACGCCAACTACCGGTGGTTCCACCCGCAGCCGACGACGCTGGCCGCCGCGGTGGGTTCATCCCGGATGTGGGAGCGCAAACCGGACGGCAAGGACCTCAACTTCGGTGTCGCGCGGATCGGCGTGGGCATGACCCGTCCCGAGGTGACCTGGGGCGAGCCGCAGAACATGCCGACCGACATCGAACTCGAGCCGGTCACCGGTAAGGCATTGCAGGAATTCGGTCGCTACCAGAGCGTCGTCTACAACCTGCCGAAGATGATCTCGCTGCTGGTCGAGCCGTGGTACGCGCTGGTCGGTAATCGTGAGCAGACTCTGGGGGCCATGCGCGCGCTCATCTGCCAGCTGGCCTTCTCGCATGGACCCGACCATCTGCAGATGATCGTGGTCTCATCGGACTTGAGCAAGTGGGACTGGGTGAAGTGGCTGCCGCACTTCGGCGACCCGCGTCGCCGCGATGCCGCGGGCAACGCGCGGATGGTGTACTCCTCGGTTCGGGAATTCGCCACCGATCAGGCCGAATTGTTTGCTGGGCGGGGATCTTTCACACCACGCCACGCCAGCTCGTCGGCCCAGACCCCGACGCCGCACCACCTGATCATCGCCGATGTCGACGACCCGCAGTGGGAGTACGTCATCAGTGTCGACGGCGTCGACGGCGTGACGTTCTTCGACCTGACCGGTTCTGACCTTTGGACCGGCAACCCGGAACGGGTGCTCAAGTTCACCAACGACATCGGCGTAATCGAAGCGCTGCCGCGCGACCGTGACACCTGGATGGTGATCGACGACAACCGCTGGTTCTTCGCCCTCGCGGACCACGTCACCGAATCTGAGGCCGAGCAGTTCGCACAAGGGGTGGCCCGCTGGCGGCTGGCCGAGGCCTACGAGGAGATCGGCCAGCGCGTCGCGCAGATCGGCGCCCGCGACATCCTGTCCTACTTCGGGATTGACGATCCTTCGCGGATCGATTTCGAGTCGCTGTGGAGCAGTCGCCGCGATGCGCTCTCAAGCCGCTCCCGGTTGCGCATCCCGTTCGGAAACCGTTCCGACAACGGCGAACTGCTGTTTCTCGACATGAAGTCGCTCGATGAGGGCGGCGACGGTCCGCACGGCGTCATGTCGGGGACGACCGGTTCGGGTAAGTCGACCCTGGTGCGTACCGTTCTCGAGTCGCTGATGCTCTCCCATCCGCCGGATGAACTGCAGTTTGTGCTCGCCGACCTCAAGGGTGGATCGGCGGTCAAGCCGTTCGCCGGTGTGCCACACGTGTCGCGCATCATCACCGACCTCGAAGAGGACCAGGCGCTGATGGAGCGGTTCCTGGATTCGCTCTGGGGTGAGATCGCCCGTCGAAAGGCGTTCTGCGACAACGCCGGCGTCGACGACGCCAAGGAATACAACGAAATGCGGGCGCGCATGCGCGCCCGCGGCCAAGACATCCCACCGCTGCCGGTGCTGGTGGTCGTCATCGACGAGTTCTACGAGTGGTTCCGCATCATGCCGACCGCCGTCGACGTGTTGGACTCCATCGGCCGACAGGGTCGCGCCTACTGGATCCACCTGATGATGGCGTCGCAAACGATCGAGAGCCGCGCCGAGAAGCTCATGGAGAACATGGGTTACCGGCTGGTGTTGAAGGCGCGCACCGCTGGTGCGGCACAGGCGGCAGGTGTTCCCAACGCGGTCAATCTGCCCGCACAGGCCGGTCTGGGCTACTTCCGCAAGAGCCTGGATGAGATCATCCGCTTCCAGGCCGAGTTCCTGTGGCGCGACTACCGTCGCGGCGTGTCGCTCGACGACAACGGGCCCGCGATGTTGACCCACTCCGTCGATTACATTCGGCCGCAACTGTTTACCACTGGATTCGCGCCGATCGAGGTCGCCGTGACGGGGCCGGACGATTTCGATGCCCTGACCAACGGGGCTCTGACCAACGGAGACAGCGGCAACGGCGACGCGTTCAGTGGCTTCGGCGCCGAGGTGGTCGAGGAAGAGGAAGAAGAAGAAGCGATCCGGACGCCGAAGGTCGGTACCGTGATCATCGAGCAGCTTCGACGGATCGACTTCGAGCCATACCGGTTATGGCAGCCGCCGCTGGCCCAACCGGTGCCGATCGAGGACCTGGTCAACCGCTTCCTCGGGCACCCGTGGCAGGAGGAGTACGGCCAGACCACCGACCTGGTCTTCCCGGTCGGGATCATCGACCGGCCGTTCAAGCACGACCAGCCGCCATGGACGGTCGACACCTCGGGCTCTGGTGCAAACGTGTTGGTCCTGGGAGCGGGCGGATCGGGCAAGACCACTGCGCTGCAGACGCTGATCACGTCGGCGGCGCTGACCCACACGCCCGAGCAGGTTCAGTTCTATGTGCTCGCCTACAGCAGCACCGCGCTGACGACGGTGGCCCACTTGCCGCACGTCGGTGAGGTCGTCGGTCCGACGGACCCGTACGGCGTGCGCCGCACGGTGGCCGAGTTGCTTGCCCTGCTACGCGAGCGCAAGCGCACGTTCCTCGAATACGACGTGCCGTCGATGGAGGTCTTCCGCCGGCGCAAGTTCGGTGGCGAAGCGGGCCAGGTTCCCAACGACGGCTTCGGCGACGTCTTCCTGGTGATCGACAACTATCGGGCGCTCGCCGAAGAGAACGAAGTGCTCATCGAGCAGGTGAACCTGATCATCAACCAGGGACCGTCGTTCGGTATCCACGTAATGGCCACGGCCGACCGCGAATCGGAGCTTCGGCCCCCGGTCCGCAGCGGTTTCGGCTCGCGGATCGAGCTTCGGCTCGCTGCGGTTGAGGATGCCAAGCTGGTGCGCTCGCGGTTCGCCAAGGATGTCCCGGTCAAGCCGGGCCGCGGCATGGTCGCAGTCAACTACGTGCGACTGGACAGCGATCCGCAATCCGGCCTGCACACGCTGGTGGCACGGCCGGCCGCGGCCGGCACGCTGAACAATGACTTCTCGTCCGAAAGCGTCGCGGCCACGGTCAGCACGGTCGCGGTCGGCCACGCGCCGCCGGTGCGCAGACTTCCCGCGAAGTTCGGCTTGGAGCAGGTGCGCGCGCTGGCCCAGCAGGACAAGCGTCAGAACGTCGGGGTTGGCGGAATCGCCTGGGCCATCAACGAACTGGATCTGCAGCCGGTTTACCTCAACTTCGCCGAGAACGCTCACCTGATTGTGACGGGTCGACGCGAGTGCGGTCGTACCACAACGCTGGCGACGATCATGGCCGAGATCGGGCGGGTCTACGCGCCGGGTGCCAGCATCGCGGGAGCGACATCGCGCCCGTCGGCGCAGGTGTGGCTGATCGACCCGCGCCGTCAGCTGCTGACCACGCTGGGCACCGACTACGTCGAGAAGTTCGCGTACAACCTCGACGGCGTTTCCGCCATGATGGAGGACTTGGGTCAGACGCTGGCGCGGCGCGAGCCTCCGCCGGGTTTGTCGGCCGAGGAGTTGCTGTCCCGCGCGTGGTGGAGCGGGCCGGAGATCTTCTTGATCATCGACGATGTGCAGCAGCTGCCACCGGGCTTCGACTCACCGCTGCACAAGGCGGCACCGTGGGTCACCCGGGCAGCCGACGTCGGCTTGCACGTGATCGTCACCCGCACCTTCGGCGGGTGGTCGTCGGCGGGCAGCGACCCGATGCTGCGGGCGCTGGCGCAGGCCAACGCACCGCTGCTGGTGATGGATGCCGACCCCGATGAGGGCTTCATCCGCGGCAAGATGAAGGGTGGGCCGCTGCCCCGCGGTCGTGGCCTGCTGATGGCCGA
>NZ_JBYCLD010000354.1:0-9532 GCF_057473725.1 Mycobacterium sp. TH-M11
TTCATCGAGCGCGAGATCGCGCCGCTGCAGGCCGAGAATATGCAGTACTTCGACCAACGTCGCGAACACGCCCGCACCGACTGGGACAACGACGGCATCCCCACCCGGGAGTGGGAGGATCTGCTGTCGGAGATGCGCCGTCGCGCCGACAAAGCCGGCTGGTTGCGCTACGGGCTGCCGTCGTCGCTGGGCGGTCGCGACGGCACCAACGTCGACATGGCGGTCATCCGGGAACATCTGGCGCACAAAGGCCTTGGCCTGCACAATGATCTGCAGAACGAGTCCTCGATCGTCGGGAACTTTCCGCAGGTGATCATGATGGAGCGATTCGGCACCGACGAACAGCGCGCCGCGTGGTCCGAGGCGTTGATCACCGGTGAACGCTCGATGGCCTTCGGACTCACCGAGCCTTTGCACGGCTCCGACGCGACCTGGCTGGAAACCCGTGCTGTACCGGACGGTGACCATTGGATCATCAATGGCGCCAAGCGGTTCAACACCGGCGTCCATCGCGCCACGCATGACTTGATCTTCGCTCGTACGTCCGGCGAACCGGGGCAGGCCCAAGGCATCACCGCTTTCCTGGTGCCCACGGACTCGCCAGGCTTCGCGGTCCCGTACTACTGGTGGACGTTCAACATGCCCACCGATCACGGCGAGGTCGAACTCACCGACGTGCGGGTATCCGCCGACGCAGTGCTCGGCGAGGTCGACCGCGGGCTCGAGGTCGCCCAGACCTTCCTGCACGAGAATCGCATTCGTCAAGCCGCCAGCAGCCTGGGCGCGGCGCAGTACTGCATCGATCGTGCCGCCGAGTATGCGGGCACGCGAACGGTGTTCGGTAAGCCGCTGTCGGCCAACCAGGCTGTGCAGTGGCCGCTGGCCGAGCTGCAGACCGAAGCGCAGATGGTGCGGCTGCTGGTGCAGTACGCGGCCTGGCACCTCGACCGCGACCATCACATGGAAGTGTCGGACAAGGTGTCGATGGCCAACTATCGGGCCAACCGGCTGGTGTGCGACGCCGCCGACCGCGCGATGCAGATCTTCGGTGGCCTGGGTTACAGCCGGCACGAACCCTTCGAGCACATCTACCGCCACCACCGCCGCTACCGGATCACCGAGGGTGCCGAGGAAATCCAGATCCGCCGGGTGGCGCAGCGGCTGTTCAAGTTCGGCCGCAAGTGACGGCCACAGAGGAGCTGGCGGCAAAACTCGTCGGCGTGCTGGAAGCGGCGCTGGGCGCCGGGACCGCCGTCGAGAAGCTGACTGCGCTCACCGGCGGCGCCAGCCGCACCACCTGGGCGTTTGACGCGGTCACCGGCGACCAGCGGCGTTCGCTGATCCTGCGCACCGGCCCGCCCGACGAAGTGCACGCCGGCATGGCTCTCGAGGCCAGCGCTCAGCGCGCAGCGGCCGCGGCCGGCGCACCGGTGCCCCATATTCTCGTCGTGGACGATTGTGTTGCGGCGCTGGGCAATCCGTTTCTGATCTGCGACGCAATCGAGGGCGAGACGATCGTCCGTCGCATCCATCGTGAGCTGGACGACACCGCTCGGCAACGACTGTTGCGCCAGTGCGCCGAGGCACTGGCCGCCATTCACCGGGCTGACACGAATCTGCCCGGCATCAGCGACGCCGACCAGATGACGGGATGGCGCGACCAGCTGGACACCATGGGCGACACCACGGCCACCTTCGAGTGGGCTTTTCGCTGGCTTGCCGACCATCGGCCGGCGCCCTCGCCGCCGGCGTTGGTGCACGGCGACTTTCGGATGGGCAACCTCATTGTCGACGGGTCCGGGCTGGCAGCGGTGCTGGACTGGGAGCTGGTGCATGTGGGTGACATCTACGAAGACCTGGCCTGGTTTTGCATCCGGGCCTGGCGATTCGGCGCGCCGGCGCGTCTGGCCGCCGGCGGGCTGGGCAGCATCGAGGATTTCCTCCGCGGCTATGAACAGGCCGGCGGGGCCGACGTCGACCGGGCGGCGTTTCACTGGTGGTTGGTCCAGGCCACGCTGCGCTGGGGAATCATCTGCCGTTATCAGGCCGAACGCCACTTGAGCGGACAGAGCCGCTCGGTGGAACTCGCGACGATCGGGCGACGCGTGTGCGAGACCGAGTGGGACTTGCTCGACTTGCTCGATAACGCGGTCGCGGGGGCCGGTTGAAAGCCTAGGGTTGTGCTGTGGCCACTCCTGATCAGGCAATCGAGGCAATCCGGGCAACGGGTGGCGCCCAACCCGGCAACCGGGCGCTGCACGCCAAAGGCAAGCTCTACCGCGGCACCTTCACCGCGACCCAGCCGCGCTTCGTCAAGGCGCTGCCGGTGGTCAAGGAAGCGAACAAAATACCGGCCGGCTACGGCACCGTCGCCTACCGCGGCCTGCACGCGTTTCGCTGGATTGCCGCCGACGGCAGCGCACGATTCGTGCCCTACCACCTCGTCCCGGATGCCGGCGAGGACTTCCTGCCGCCGGACATCGCGAAAACCAACGGCCCAGACTTTTTGGTCGATGAACTCGACAATCGGCTTGCGGCCCAACCGGTTCGGTTCCACTATCAGGTCCAGGTCGCCCCGCGGGGCGACTCTACTGTCGACCCGTCCAAGCCCTGGCAGGGCGACCAGGTCGGCACCGTCGGCACTCTGGAGATCATCAGCGCCGACACCGAACGCGAGCACGGCGGAGACATCGTGGTGTTCGATCCGATGCGCGTCACCGACGGCATCGAGCCGTCTGACGAACCGGTTCTGCACTTCCGCTCGGCGGCGTACTCCGCGTCGGTGAAATTGCGCAGCGGCGTCGGCCGCGGACCCGAAGCGCCGGCCACCTGATGACGTCCGCACACGGTCGTCCCACCGCCGCGGAACTCATCGCCGCCGTCGCCGAGTTCCTCGAAACCGACGTCCGGGCGTCGAGCTCGGGTCAGGTCAATTTCCATGCCCAGGTCGCGGCGAACGCCCTGCGGATGGTGGAACGCGAGCTGCTCGCGGGTCCCGACGACGGCGTGAGCGAAGCGCTGGCCCAGCTCGGTTGTCGCGACGAAGCCGCGCTGGCCGCGGCGATCCGGGCCGGTGACGTGGACGGCGCCGACGAGCCCGTACAGATCGCGTTGCGGGCACTGGTCGGCCGCCGGCTGGCGGCGGCCCATCCCGGCTACCAGGACGAGTAGGAGATACCCGATGCCCGCAGCCCACGCCCCGATCATGAGTTAAGGAGCGGCGCCATGAACGACCTCAAAACACTGTTGAACGACCCGGACACCGCCGGGGTGTGGAGCCTGGACCGCGACCGTTCCACAGTCGGCTTCAGCATCAAGAATTTCTGGGGTTTGCTCACTGTCAAAGGGCGGTTCACCGTCGTCAGCGCCGACGGCCAAATCACCAGCAGGGGAGCCATCTTCGGCCGTCTCGACGTCCAGGTAGCCTCGCTGCGAACCGGCATCGGTAAGCGCGACGAGCACCTACGCTCGGCCGACTTCTTCGACGTCGACCGCTACCCGGAGATCAGCGTGGTGGTCACCGGCATCGAGCCCAGCGGCGGCGATGCCGCCGACCTGCGGGCCACATTCAGCATCAAAGGCGTCACCGCGCCCGTTGCGCTGCCAGTCCAGGTCAGCGCGCTCCACGGTGGCGGTGTGCGAGTGACGGCCAAAGCCGAAATCGACCGCGACCAGTTCGACATCGGCTGGAACCGCCTGGGCATGGTCGCGAAGACGGCGACCGTCTCGGCCGACGCGTACTTCGTCCGGACGCCGCACTAAATCGTGCCGGGCGCTACGATCTGGACCGTGTCTGCCACCAGCACCTTGCGGATCCTCGTGTACAGCGACAACCCCAACACCCGGCAGGCCGTCATGACGGCCCTGGGCAAACGGATACATCCCGATCTGCCCGAACTGAGTTACGTCGAGGTCGCGACCGGGCCGGTCGTGGTCCAGCAGGTGGACACCGGCGGCATCGATCTGGCCATCCTGGACGGCGAGGCAACCCCCGAAGGCGGCATGGGCCTGGCCAAGCAGCTCAAGGACGAGATCGACCAAGGCCCCCCGATCGTTGTGCTCACCGGACGCCAAGACGACGCCTGGCTGGCCAGCTGGTCACGCGCGGAGGCTGCGGTCCCTCAGCCGATCGATCCGATCCGGCTTAGTCGGGCCGTTCTCGAGTTGCTGCGCACCCCGGTGCGCTGACCGCCTGACCGCCTTCTCGATTCCGCGCGGCCCAACCGCCCGACGGCGTTGAATCCTGCCGTTGCGGTCGCGCGGGCATGGGCGAAAGTTGTTCGCGCCCTGCGCCTTTCGCGTCTTTCGCATGACCCGCTGTCAGCCGCCCGTGTCATACTGTCACCCAATCACCCAGTTGTGGTTGAGGTCACATCTAACCTGCTGAGCGCGCGGCCCCACACGGTCGCTAGGCTGTGGTTGCGCTCACAATCCAGCCCTAGACCAGAGTGAGGAAGCGTCGTCGAGAGATGAATCTCTACCTGCCCATTCTTGTCCTCGGAGGGATCGCCGCAGCCTTCGCGCTCGGCTCGGTCGCGCTCGCCCAGATCACCGGCCCGAAGCGCTTCAACCGGGCCAAGCTGGAAGCCTACGAATGCGGGATCGAACCCAGCGACCAACCGGCCAACGCGCCGCACGCCGGCAGCGGGCAGCGCTTTCCGGTGAAGTACTACCTGACCGCGATGCTGTTCATCGTCTTCGACATCGAGATCGTGTTCCTCTACCCGTGGGCGGTGAGCTACGACCAACTCGGGTTGTTCGCGTTGATCGAGATGGTGGTGTTCATGCTCACCGTCTTCGTGGCCTACGCCTACGTGTGGCGCCGCGGCGGATTGACCTGGGATTGACCGCTGAGATGGGATTGAGGTAAGGCGTGGGCATAGAAGAAAAACTCCCCAGCGGCTTCTTGTTGACAACCGTCGAACAACTGGCGGGATATTTCCGCAAGAGCTCGCTGTGGCCGGCCACGTTCGGACTGGCCTGCTGCGCGATCGAGATGATGGCCACAGCCGGGCCACGATTCGACATCGCACGCTTTGGCATGGAGCGATTTTCGGCGACACCGCGACAAGCTGATCTGATGATCGTGGCCGGCCGCGTCAGCCAGAAGATGGCACCGGTGCTGCGCCAGATCTACGACCAGATGGCCGAGCCCAAATGGGTTCTCGCCATGGGTGTCTGCGCCTCGTCTGGTGGCATGTTCAATAACTACGCGATCGTGCAGGGCGTCGACCACGTCGTGCCCGTTGACATCTACCTGCCCGGCTGCCCGCCTCGACCGGAGATGCTGCTGTACGCAATCCTCAAGCTGCACGACAAGATCCAAGAGATGCCGCTCGGGGTAAACCGCGAGCAGGCCATCGCCGAAGCCGAACAGGCGGCACTTGCCGCCCGGCCGACCATCGAACACCTCGGGCTGCTGCGATGAGCTCACCGACACACGACCCCACTCGCGCGGCCAGCGAGGTCGGTGGGCATCCGGTCGGCAACAACCCGTCCGACGCCGAACTGATCGGCGTGCGCCGCGGCATGTTCGGGGTCCGCGGCAGCGGCGACACGTCGGGCTACGGACGGCTTGTTCGTCAGGTCGTTATCGACGAGGGCAGCCCGCGCCCCTACGGCGGCTACTTCGATGAGCTTGTCGACCGGCTGACCGCGGCGTTGAAGGCCGATGACAACGTCGAATTCGCCGACGCAGTCGAGAAAGTCGTGGTCTATCGCGACGAGTTGACCCTGCACGTAGGCCGCGAGTTGCTGCCGCAAGTCGCCCGTCGGCTCCGCGATGACCCACAGTTGCAATTCGAGCTGTGTCTCGGCGTCAGCGGCGTGCACTACCCGGAGGAAACCGGACGCGAACTGCACGCGGTGTATCCGCTGAGCTCGATCACGCACAACCGGCGGGTACGCCTGGAAGTGGCTGCGCCCGACGGTGATCCGCACATCCCCTCGCTGTTCGGGATCTATCCGACCAACGATTGGCATGAGCGCGAGACCTACGACTTCTTCGGCATCATCTTCGACGGTCACCCGTCGCTGACCCGCATCGAGATGCCTGACGACTGGGAGGGGCACCCGCAGCGCAAGGACTACCCGCTCGGTGGTGTGCCGGTGGAATACAAGGGCGCCAAGATCCCCCCGCCCGACCAGCGGAGGTCTTACAACTGATGAGCGAAACCCTGGTAACTCTGGGCGGGCAGGACTGGGACAAGATCGTCGAGGCGGCCCGCAAGGGCGAACCCGGTGAGCGGATCGTCGTCAACATGGGTCCGCAGCACCCGTCCACCCACGGCGTGCTGCGATTGATCCTGGAGATCGAGGGTGAAACCGTCACCGACGCCCGCTGCGGAATCGGCTACCTGCACACCGGAATCGAGAAAAATCTCGAGTACCGGTACTGGACGCAGGGCGTGACGTTCGTGACCCGAATGGATTACCTGTCGCCGTTTTTCAACGAAACTGCTTTTTGCCTGGGTGTGGAGAAGCTGCTCGGAATCACCGACGAGATCCCCGAGCGCGTCAACGTCATCCGGGTGATGATGATGGAGCTCAACCGGATTTCGTCGCACTTGGTCGCGTTGGCGACCGGTGGCATGGAGTTGGGCGCGATGACGCCGATGTTCACCGGCTTCAAGGGCCGCGAAATCATCCTCACGCTGTTCGAGTCGATCACCGGGCTCCGGATGAACAGTGCCTACATCCGCCCCGGCGGTGTGTCGCAGGACCTGCCACCGGACGCCAAGACTGAAATCGCCACGGCCCTCAAGGAAATCAAGGGCGTGCTGCACGAGATGGGCAACCTGCTCAACGAGAGCGCCATCTGGAAGGCCCGCACCAAGGACGTCGGTTACCTCGACCTCACCGGCTGTGTCGCCCTGGGAGTCACCGGGCCGATCCTGCGGTCCACCGGGTTGCCGCACGACCTGCGTAAGACCGAGCCCTACTGCGGATACGAGCACTACGACTTCGACGTCATCACCGACGACGGGTGTGATTCTTACGGCCGCTACATCATTCGCGTCAAGGAGATGTCGGAGTCGGTGAAAATCGTCGAGCAGTGCCTGGACAAACTAAAGCCCGGCCCGACGATGATCGAGGATCGCAAAATCGCCTGGCCGGCTGACCTGAAAGTCGGTCCGGACGGGTTGGGCAACTCGCCGGAGCACATCGAGAAGATCATGAGCGGCTCGATGGAAGCGCTGATCCACCACTTCAAGCTGGTCACCGAGGGCATCCGGGTGCCGGCCGGGCAGGTCTACGTCGCCGTCGAATCGCCGCGCGGCGAATTGGGTGTACACATGGTCAGCGACGGCGGCACCCGCCCGTACCGGGTGCACTACCGCGACCCCTCGTTCACCAACCTTCAAGCGGTCGCGGCGATGTGCGAGGGCGGCATGGTCGCCGACGTCATCACCGCGGTGGCCAGTATCGACCCGGTGATGGGCGGGGTGGACCGATGAGCGCACCGCAGAGCCCCAACGGCAATGGCGAGCGGGTGTTTCTCCGGCTCGGCCCGCCGCCAGAGGAGCCCGGCCAGTTCGTCACCGATGGCGCGCCGCAGTCGTATCCGGCCGACGTGCAGGCGCAACTGGAACTCGACGCCAAGGAGATCGTCGGCCGCTACCCCGACCCGCGCTCAGCACTGCTGCCTTTGCTGCACCTGGTGCAGGCGCAAGACGGCTACATAACGCCGGCCGGCGTGGAATTCTGCGGCGAGCGACTCGGTTTGACCGGAGCCGAGGTTGCCGCTGTCGCAAGCTTTTACACCATGTACCGACGCGGACCCACCGGCGAGTATCTGGTCGGCGTGTGCACGAACACGCTGTGCGCGGTGATGGGCGGCGACGCGATCTTCGACTCGCTCAAGGACCACCTCGGCGTCGGCAACGACGAGACCACCGACGACGGAAAGATCACGCTGCAACACATCGAGTGCAACGCCGCGTGCGACTACGCGCCGGTCGTCATGGTCAACTGGGAATTCTACGACAACCAGACCCTTCAGTCGGCGCGCACGCTGGTCGACGGTCTGCGCTCGGGTAATCCCCCGGCACCAACCCGCGGAAATCTGGGCACGTTCAAGGAGACCGAGCGGATTCTGGCCGGCTTCCCCGACCCGCGGCCGGACGACGGCCAAGGCGGTGCCGGCGCGGCGACGCTGGCCGGCCTTGAGGTTGCCAAGGCCAAGAAGATGGCCGCACCGCCTCCGGACGCTTCAGGGGAGGGCAAGTAATGGGGTCACCGACACCGTTGGCACCGGTGCTGAGCCGATTCTGGGATGACCCGCAATCGTGGACGCTGGAGACTTATCGCCGCAACGACGGCTATCAGGCGTTGGACAAGGCGTTGAAGATGGACCCCGACGCGGTGATCGCCACCGTCAAGGACTCAGGGCTGCGGGGCCGCGGCGGCGCGGGCTTTTCGACCGGCACGAAGTGGTCGTTCATCCCGCAGGGCGATAGCGCCGCCGCCGCCAAGCCGCACTACCTGGTGGTCAACGCCGACGAGTCCGAACCCGGCACGTGTAAAGACATTCCGCTGATGCTGGCCACCCCGCACGTCCTGGTCGAGGGCGTGATCATCGCGTCGTATGCGATCCGGGCCAGCCACGCGTTCATTTACGTCCGCGGCGAGGTGCTGCCGGTGCTGCGGCGCCTGCAGAACGCCGTCGCCGAGGCCTACGCCAACGGATATCTGGGCAACAACATCGCCGGTTCGGGCTACGACCTGGAGTTGGTGGTGCACGCCGGCGCCGGCGCCTACATCTGCGGCGAGGAGACCGCGCTGCTGGACTCGCTGGAAGGCCGCCGCGGCCAACCCCGTCTGCGTCCGCCCTTCCCCGCGGTCGCCGGCCTGTACGGCTGCCCGACGGTGATCAACAACGTCGAAACCATCGCCAGCGTCCCGTCCATCGTGCTCAACGGAGCCGACTGGTTCCGCTCCATGGGTAGCGAAAAATCACCTGGCTACACGCTGTATTCGTTGTCCGGGCACGTCACCAGGCCCGGCCAGTATGAGGCGCCGCTGGGCATCACGCTGCGCGAACTGCTCGACTACGCCGGGGGCGTGCGGGCCGGACACCAGCTGAAGTTCTGGACGCCGGGCGGATCGTCGACGCCGCTTTTGACCGACGAACACCTCGACGTGCCACTGGATTACGAGGGTGTGAGCTCGGCCGGGTCGATGCTGGGCACCAAGGCGTTGGAGATCTTCGACGAAACCACCTGTGTGGTGCGCGCTGTCGGTCGTTGGATCGACTTCTACAAGCACGAGTCGTGCGGCAAGTGCACGCCCTGCCGCGAGGGCACGTTCTGGCTGAGCCAGATCTACCATCGTCTGGAAGGCGGCCGCGGTACCACCGAGGACCTGGACAAGCTCACCGACATCGCCGACGCGATTCTCGGAAAGTCGTTCTGCGCGTTGGGTGATGGTGCGGCGAGCCCGGTCGCATCGTCACTCAAGTTCTTCCGTGACGAATACCTCGCACACATCGAGGGCGGCTGTCCGTTCGACCCTCGGGAGTCCATGCTCGAGG
>NZ_JBYCLD010000355.1:0-2934 GCF_057473725.1 Mycobacterium sp. TH-M11
ATCAGCTCCTTGAGCTTGGTGGTCATCTTGTTGCCGTAGGCCGAGGCCGAGTCTTTGTGGACGATCGCACTGAACGCGTCCACCGCCTCGCCCTGCAACAGAATGTCGACCTTGACCAAGTCGGCCTCCTGCTCGCCGGCCTCCTCGTAGTCCAGGCTGGCGTAGCCGCGAGTGCGCGACTTCAGCGAGTCGAAGAAATCAAAGATGATCTCGCCCAACGGCATCGTGTAGCGCAGCTCGACCCGCTCCGGTGAGAGGTAGTCCATTCCGCCGAGTTCTCCACGGCGAGACTGGCACAGTTCCATGATGGTGCCGACGAACTCGCTCGGCGCGATCACGGTTGTCTTGACGACGGGCTCGAAGACGGTGCGGATCTTGCCTTCCGGCCAATCCGACGGGTTGGTGACGACGATCTCGCTGTTGTCCTCGGCGATCACCCGGTAGACAACGTTGGGCGAAGTGGAGATCAGGTCGAGGTTGAACTCGCGTTCCAGCCGCTCGCGGGTGATCTCCATGTGCAGCAGGCCCAGGAAGCCACACCGGAATCCGAAGCCCAGCGCCACTGATGTCTCGGGCTCGTAGGTCAGGGCAGCATCGTTGAGCTGCAGTTTGTCCAGCGCCTCGCGCAGGTTCGGATAGTCCGACCCGTCGACCGGGTACAGCCCGGAATAGACCATCGGCTTGGGCTCACGGTATCCGGTGAGCGCCTCGGTGGCCCCGCCCCGGGCGGTGGTGACGGTGTCGCCGACCTTCGATTGACGCACGTCCTTCACGCCGGTGATCAAGTAACCCACCTCGCCGACGCCAAGCCCCTTGGTGGCCTTGGGTTCCGGGGAGACGATGCCGACTTCGAGCAGCTCGTGGGTGGCGCCGGTGGACATCATCGCGATCTTCTCGCGCGGGGTGATCTTGCCGTCGACGACACGGACGTAGGTGACGACGCCGCGGTAGATGTCGTAGACGGAGTCGAAGATCATCGCCCGCGCAGGCGCGTCGGCGTCGCCGGTGGGAGCTGGCACCTGCTTGACCACTTCGTCGAGCAGCTCGGCCACGCCTTCACCGGTCTTGCCGGAGACTTTCAGCACGTCTTCGGGCTCGCACCCGATGATGTGGGCCAGTTCCGCGGCGTAACGTTCCGGATCGGCCGCGGGCAGGTCGATCTTGTTGAGCACCGGGATGATGGTCAGCTCCCGGTCCAGCGCCAGGTACAGGTTGGCCAGGGTCTGGGCTTCGATGCCCTGGGCGGCGTCGACCAGCAGAATCGCGCCCTCGCAGGCCTCCAGCGCGCGCGACACCTCGTAGGTGAAGTCGACGTGACCAGGCGTGTCGATCAGATGCAGCACGTAATCGCCGGCTGCGGCACCGTTCCGCGGGCCCGTCTCCGGGTCGTCCTTCACGGTCCAGGGCAGCCGAACGTTCTGCGCCTTGATGGTGATGCCGCGTTCCCGCTCGATGTCCATTCGGTCCAGGTACTGGGCACGCATCGATCGGTCGTCGACGACGCCGGTGAGCTGCAGCATCCGGTCGGCCAAGGTGGACTTGCCATGGTCGATGTGGGCGATGATGCAGAAGTTCCGTATCTGCGCCGGCGCGGTGAAGGTTTGGTCGGCGAAACTGCTGATGGGAATCTCCTGGTGAACGGGGGGCGGTCGTGCCTTCTGCCTAGTCAGGGTAGCGAGGCGCGGGCCGCAAGACGAAACGCCCGGCGACGCGCAAGGGCGTACCGGCATCGCGGAGGGGTCAGGTCACCTGATCGCCGATCCTGACGGCGGCCTTTGTTGTCCCACGTGTAGTCAGCGGTGGGCGGTGCCGAAGACAGTCAGAGTTATTCGACACGCTTTATGCTGCGAGCATGGCTTCCCCGCGGAAGACCCCATGGGAATCGGTGCAGCGATTCGCGGAGAACCTGGTGTTCAACGAAGCTCCACGGTTCATCCGCCAACTCGAGCAGGCACCGCAGGTACAGCAGCGCATCCAGCGCGGCATCGAGCAGGGCATCAAGATCGGTCTGGAGATGCTCAGCGGCGCGACATCGGAGCCGGCTACGGAGATCGCCGCCGGCCGTCCCGTGACCGACAGCAGTGTCCCCACCGCGCACCGGGCACGCCGGCTCGTCTACGCCCCCGATCTCAACGGTCGCGCCGACCCGGGCGAGATCGTCTGGACCTGGGTGGCCTACGAGGACATTGCGGGCCAGGGGCCCAAACAAGGAGAGGACCGACCGGTGTTGGTCGTCGGCCGCGACCGCAACATGCTGTTGGGCCTGATGCTGTCCAGCAGGCAAAGGCACGCCGAGGACACGAACTGGGTCGGCATCGGTGCGGGCAGCTGGGATGACGCTCACCGGATCAGCTGGGTGCGACTCGACCGGGTGCTCGACGTTCCCGAGGAGTCGATCCGGCGCGAAGGCGCAATCCTGGAGCGCTCGGTGTTCGAGGTGGTAGCCGCCCGGCTGCGCCGCGACTACGCGTGGAGCTGACGCTGCGACCGGCTAGCCCTGGGCGATGTAGTCGCGCAGTTGCTCGTGTTCGGCCTGCAGCTCTTCCATCCGGGACTTGACGATGTCGCCGATGCTGACGATCCCGGCCAGTCGGCCGTTTTCCAGCACCGGTATGTGACGCGCGCGGTGCTCGGTCATCAACATGCTGATGTCGTCGGCGGAGTCGGTCTTGGCGCAGGTTGCCACCAGGCGGGTCATGATGGCCGACACCGGCCGAGCCAGCAGACTGGCGCCGTGGACGTGCAGCTGGCGTACCACGTCACGCTCGGAGGCCACCCCCTCTAGGCCCTCACGTCCGATCACCACCATGGCGCCGATGTTGTGCTCGGCTAAGCCCGCCAGCAACTCCATGACCGTGGCATCCGGATGGATGGTCACCACCGCCGCACCCTTGTTCCGCAATACATCCGCGATCCGCATTGAAGCCTCCCGCC
>NZ_JBYCLD010000356.1:0-2453 GCF_057473725.1 Mycobacterium sp. TH-M11
TCGGCGACGGTGTCGTGGCTGCCGGTGCCGCGCAGGCCCAGGGTGTGCCAGGTGTCCAGGATCTGTAGTTGCGCGGTGGGTAGTGCCACCACCGCCGGCTTGTCATCGAGCAGGCAACCGGCGAACAGTACGTCGGCGTGGGTGATGCCGCTGCAGAACGCCCAGCGTCCCGTGATCACCACACCTCCGGGAACGCGGGTGGCCTTGCCCTGTGGCGCCCACACGCCGGCAGCCAGGCCGCGGCCGCCGCCGAAGAGTTCGTCGCGGCTGGCGGGCGGCAGGTAGGCGACCAGCAGGGTGCTGGTGATCCCGATCGACACACACCAGCCGGTCGACGCGTCACCGCGGGCCACTTCTTCCGCGCAGCGCAGTGCGGCGCCCGCGGGCAGCTCCAGTGCGCCGACCTCGACCGGCGCGCCCGCTCGCAGCAGCCCTGAATCACGAAGCGCCGCAATTAGTTCCGCGGGTAGCCGACGTGTCGAGTCGATCTCGTCGGCCATGCCACGCGCCAGGTCGGCGATCTCGGTAGCCCTGCCCAGAAGGGGAGCGGTGGCGACATCGGTGTCCATGAGTCCTCGCTTTAGCCGGCCGGTCTACCGCCACGTTAGCAGTGCCGGTTTACTTTTTGAACCGGTACATTGGGTGAACCATGGACTACCCCGATCTGTCCCACCGCTTCGACGGCGAGTCAGTCGCGCGTGCGCTCGAGATTGTGGGAGAGCGGTGGACGCTGCTGATCCTGCGCGAGGCATTCTTCGGGGTGCGCCGCTTCGGGCAGTTGGCCCGCAACCTCCACATCCCGCGGCCCACGTTGTCGGCACGGCTGCGCACGCTCGTCGACAACGGCCTGTTGGAAAAGGTGCTCTACGCAAGCGATCCCGACCGTCATGAATACCGGCTGGCCGATCCCGGCCGTGACCTGTTCTCGGCCATCGTCGTTCTGATGCAGTGGGGCGACCAGCACCTACCCCACCCGCAGGGTCCACCGATCGTGCTGCACCACCGGCCGTGCGACCAGACCGCGCAACCGATGTTGGTGTGTGCGCACTGCCGGCAGGAGATCACCGCACACAACGTCACTCCCGAGCCGGGCCCCGGCTTTCGGGAATTGGAGCCGCAGTGCGGCGTCGAGATCGACGCCAGCGTGCGGCCCTCTCGAGAAATATCGCGCTGACGTCGACCTCGCGCGCGGCTACTGCCAGGCGAAGACCGGTTGCTCCAACTCGTCGACCGGATCGTGGCGGCCGTCCAGGCAGAGCCACCGAAGCTGCAACAGCACGGCACCGGTCGGCGCGTGGATGAGGTCATTGCCCAGCGGTATCTGAACGACGGGCCGTGAGCTCTCCGGGATCGTCACGAATCGCGGCGAATCGGACCGCAACAACTGATGGATCCCAACCCGGTAGACCGCAACGACCTCGTCGGGCGCAGGGTGCGGGTTGAGGCGCCCGCCGCCCCAAATCACCACCGGGGTGATCACATAGCCCGACCGGGTCGGGTAGTCGTCGAGCAACCCCAACACGTTGGCAGGCACCAGCTTGATCCCGACCTCCTCGTCCAATTCGCGCAGAGCCGCCTCGATCGCGGTCTCCCCCGGATCCAGCCGTCCACCCGGAAGTGCCCACTGTGCGGGGTGCGAACTGAGCCGAGAGGTTCTGCGGCACAACAGGAATGCGGCACCGCCGGAGACATCGACCATGCGTCCGTCGAGCGACTCCGGCATCGGGCGCCCGGCGATCCAATCGTCGACCGGCGCCGGGTCGATCCTGTCTTCGCCCACGTCCGAATCGACCAGCACTACCGCGACAGCCGCGTGACGCTTGGCCGGATCGTCCACCGCGCGACGATCATGCGCGGCCAGCCGGTCCCGGATCTGTTCGCGCAGCGCCTCGTCATAAGGGATGGTCACCATGGCAGCGTATGGCCTACTCGATGCGATCGAAGACCACAACGACATTCGCCGTGGCGTGCGTGGCGCGGACGCCACAGGGTTGCTGCTACCGACCAGTGGCGGGAGGCAGTCGGTCGAACCCGGCTGGCGGCGAATAGCCCAGCGTCATGCGGCCTGGGTTGCCCCAGACCGCATGGCGTCGAGTGGTCGTGTCGTCAGGCCTACGCGTGGCCGTTGCCGCAGCCGACACCCGGAAGACATCCGGTGCCGCCGGGAACACCGCCGGGTCCGGCGAACTGACCGCCCGACCCACAGCCGACGCCCGGGACACAGCCCTGGCCGCCGGGGCCACCGCCCGGGCCCATGTTCTGACCGCCCGACCCGCAGGTGCCGTTGCCATCGCATCCGCTGCCGCCCGGCTCCTGCTTGACTATGACGTGGGTGGGCGCCATGCCGGTCGGGCCGACACTGGCCTCAGCTGCCGCGACAGGCATGACCGCCATCGCCGCAGCAACCGCGCCACCAACAACAAACGATTTCATAACACTGAGTTTGGACATGA
>NZ_JBYCLD010000357.1:0-19343 GCF_057473725.1 Mycobacterium sp. TH-M11
TTCGACCAGAGCGCGCAACTGTGGGGTCGGGACGGATCGCTCTTGGCCACGACCTATCAGATCGTCTATTTCAAGGCCTAGCGTTGTCGGCCGGTGAGTGAGTTCGTCGAACTGATCTGCGCAAGCAAAAGATTTTCCGAAGGAACAACCGCATCGAGTTGGTGGCGACCTTTTTCTGGGCGCGCTCGATGGGGCGCCGCTACTGTGCGGGCAGTGGATCGTCGTCAGCGTTGGGGCCGCGAAGCGTCATGACATCGGAGATTGCGGTCAGATCCCGGGTCCGGCCAGGTTGCGCCGATCCGTAGAATCAAGACAGCGGCGTCGATCCGGCCATCACCGGGGAGCCTTCGGAAGAACAGCCCGCACCTGCAGTGCCGGGCCCAGTAGAGCCGAACGGGTAGGCCCGTCACAGCCCAGCGATGAGCGGCCACGCCTCGGTGTGGCAAGCGGGGTGGTACCGCGGCGCATGCGCATCAGCGCATCGTCGTCCCCGTGCCAGACGACGGCACTTGGAGACGACGCGCAGTGACCGAGAACACCTATCCGAAGCCGGCGGCCGGCGCTCCCGATTTGCCGGCACTCGAACTCGAGGTACTCGACTACTGGGCGAGCGACGACACATTCCGAGCCAGCATCGACCGTCGTGCGGACGCCCCTGAGTACGTCTTCTACGACGGGCCGCCCTTCGCCAACGGTCTCCCGCACTACGGGCACCTGCTCACCGGCTACGTCAAAGACATCGTCCCGCGCTACCGCACCATGCGTGGCTACAAGGTCGAACGCCGCTTCGGCTGGGACACCCACGGCCTGCCCGCCGAACTCGAAGTCGAGCGGCAACTGGGCATCACCGACAAATCCCAGATCGACGCGATGGGCATCGCCGCCTTCAACGACGCCTGCCGCGACTCGGTGCTGCGCTACACCGACGAATGGCGTGCCTACGTCACCCGCCAGGCCCGCTGGGTCGACTTCGACCACGACTACAAGACACTCGATCTGCCCTACATGGAATCGGTCATCTGGGCGTTCAAACAGTTGTGGGACAAAGGCTTGGCCTACGAGGGCTACCGGGTGCTGCCGTACTGCTGGCGTGACGAGACCCCATTGTCCAACCACGAGCTGCGGATGGACGACGACGTCTACCAGAGTCGGCAAGACCCGGCCCTGACGGTCGGATTCGCCGTCACCGAAGGCGATCTCGCGGGCGCCTACCTACTGGTGTGGACCACGACGCCGTGGACTCTGCCGTCGAACCAGGCGGTCGCCGTCAACCCCGACGTCAGCTACGTGCAGGTGCAGGCCGGCGAGCACCGCGTCGTGCTCGCCGAAGCGCGACTGGCCGCCTATGCCAGGGAATTCGGCGAAGAGCCAGAGGTGTTGGGCACCTACCGCGGCAGCGAGTTGATCGGCACGCGGTACCGCCCGCCGTTTGCGTATTTCATGGACTCTCCCAACGCTTTTCAGGTGCTGGAGGCCGACTTCGTCACGACCGAGGACGGCACCGGGATCGTCCATCTGGCCCCGGCCTACGGCGAGGACGACAAGGCGACCGCCGACAAAGTCGGTATCGTGCCGGTGACACCGGTCGACGCCAAGGGCCGATTCGACGTCACCGTGCCGGATTACCAGGGGCAGCACGTCTTCGATGCCAACCCGCACATCATCCGGGATCTCAAGAACGGAACCGGGCCGGCCGCCGCCAACGGTGCGGTGCTGATCCGCCAGGAAACCTACGACCACCCGTACCCGCACTGCTGGCGATGCCGCAATCCGCTGATCTACCGGGCGGTGTCGTCGTGGTTCATCCAGGTCACCGACTTTCGTGACCGGATGGTCGAACTCAACCAGCAGATCACGTGGTATCCCGATCACGTCAAAGACGGCCAGTTCGGTAAGTGGCTGCAGGGGGCCCGCGACTGGTCGATCTCGCGGAACCGCTACTGGGGCACCCCGATTCCGGTGTGGGTTTCCGATGATCCGACCTATCCGCGGATCGACGTCTACGGCAGCCTCGACGAGTTGGAGCGCGACTTCGGCACCCGGCCCGACAATCTGCACCGGCCCTACATCGACGAGCTCACCCGGCCCAACCCCGACGACCCGTCCGGTCGGTCGACCATGCGGCGCATTCCGGACGTGTTCGACGTGTGGTTCGACTCCGGTTCGATGCCGTATGCGCAGGTGCATTACCCGTTCGAGAATCGCGACTGGTTCGACAGCCACTACCCGGGCGACTTCATCGTCGAGTACATCGGACAGACCCGCGGCTGGTTTTACACCCTGCACGTGCTGGCCACCGCGTTGTTCGACCGGCCGGCATTCAAAACCTGTGTCGCGCACGGGATCGTGTTGGGCAGCGACGGCGCGAAGATGAGCAAGTCGCTGCGCAACTACCCCGACGTCAGCGAGGTGTTCGACCGCGACGGCTCCGATGCCATGCGCTGGTTCCTGATGGCCTCACCGATCCTGCGCGGCGGCAATCTGATCGTCACCGAGCAGGGCATCCGCGACGGCGTGCGCCAGGTGCTGCTGCCGTTCTGGAACGCCTACAGCTTCCTGGCGCTCTATGCCCCGAAAATAGGTACCTGGCGCACGGATTCGCGCCACGTCCTGGATCGCTACATCTTGGCCAAGTTGGCGGTACTGCGCGACGACCTGACCGCCTCGATGGACTGCTGCGACATCTCGGGGGCCTGCGAGCAGTTGCGTCAGTTCACCGAGGCGTTGACGAACTGGTATGTGCGACGGTCGCGTTCGCGGTTCTGGGAGGAAGACCCCGATGCAATCGACACCTTGCACACGGTGCTGGAGGTGACGGCACGGCTCGCGGCGCCGCTCTTGCCGATGACGACCGAGATTATTTGGCGCGGGATCACCGGCGAGCGTTCGGTGCACCTGTCCGATTGGCCGGCGGCCGATCAACTGCCGGCGGACGCCGCGCTGGTGAGCGCGATGGACCAGGTGCGCGAGGTGTGCTCGGTGGCGTCGTCGCTGCGTAAAGCAAAGAAGCTGCGGGTGCGGCTACCGCTGCCGAAACTGACTGTCGCGGTGGAGGATCCGGAGCGGCTCGCGCCGTTCACCGATCTGATCTCCGACGAGCTCAACGTCAAGGCGGTCGAGCTCACCGACGACATCGCCGGCTACGGCCGCTTCGAGCTGACCGTCAATGCCAAGGTCGCCGGGCCGCGGCTGGGCAAGGACGTCCAGGCCGCGATCAAGGCGGTCAAGGCGGGGGAGGGCGTCGTCAACGCCGATGGCTCGCTGACCGCCGGCCCAGCGGTGCTGCAGCCCGAGGAGTACAGCTCGCGGCTGGTGGCCGCCGACCCCGAATACACCGCGCCGCTGCCCGGCGGAGCGGGACTGGTGGTGCTGGATGCCACCGTGACCCCCGAGCTCGAGGCCGAAGGCTGGGCCAAGGACCGCATCCGTGAACTGCAGGAGCTGCGCAAGTCGACCGGCCTCGATGTGTCCGACCGGATCAGCGTGGTGATGTCGGTGCCGGCCGAGTGCGTCGAGTGGGCAGCGGCGCACCGCGACCTGATCGCCGGGGAAATCCTGGCCACCAGCTTCGAATTCGGTGAACCAGGGTCTGCCGCCGCGGAGATCGGTGACGGCGTGCGGGTGTCGCTGGTCCGGGCTTGAGATCGGCGGGACAGCCCGGCCGTTGAACCCGGACCCAGTGGCTGTGGATGGGGGAGTCGGCGCACGGGCGAAAGGGCCTATCCGGTGAATCCGAAAGTGCTTTTACCGCGCTGCTTTTCGAGTAACGGTGTCGATGGATGCGCTCTCGTTGAGGATGGGTCGTTGACAAGGACGAGTCTTGGAAGCACCGTTCGTGGGAACTGAAGCATTGCGTGCGGGAACGCTGTCCGAGCACGAGCTTCGGCTGTCCTGCACGCGCGTCTACCGCAACGTACACCTGCGCCGCGGGCCCGAGCTCAGCGCGGAAAGCCGGGGCCCTCGCCGCATGGCTCTGGTCGGGCCGACAGGCCGTCGTAGCGGGCAACTCCGCGGCTGCTTTGCTCGGCGCCAAGTGGGTCGACGCGCGAGCTCCCGCCGAGCGGATCTGCGACCGGAAACGTCCGCCGCCGCTGATCATCACCCGCAACGAGACGCTGCTTACCGGTGAGACGGTGACCGTCAACGCCATCCCGGTGACGTCGCCTGCCCGTACCGCGTTCGACCTCGGTCGGCGGCCCGGGCTGCAGAAGCCGTCATCCGCGTGGACGCCTTGGCTCGGGCCACCGGAGTGACGGCCGCCGATGTAGCGGCGGTGGCCGACCATCACCGCGGTGCTCGAGGTATCAGGCAGTTGCGTCGGATGTTGCCGCTCGTCGACGCCGGTGCCGAATGGCCGCAGGAGTCCAGGACCAGGTTGCTGGTGGTCGCGGCGGGTCTACCACGGCCGAAAACACAGATTGAGGTGCTCGACGATTGGGGTCGGGTACTGGCCCGCATCGATATGGGGTGAGGCGTTCCGCGAGTAGCCGGATCGGTACTTGCACCCTCGTCGGTGGCGTTCACATGTCCGCCGCGCAATAGCATCGACGGTGATGGATTCGCGCTGGGTGCTGCACCTCGACATGGACGCGTTCTTTGCGTCGGTCGAGCAGCTCACCCGGCCCACGCTGCGGGGGCGTCCGGTGCTGGTCGGCGGGCTGGGCGGTCGCGGGGTCGTGGCCGGCGCCAGCTACGAATCGCGGGTGTTCGGCGCGCGCTCGGCGATGCCGATGCATCAGGCGCGGCGGTTGATCGGCGTGACGGCGGTGGTGCTGCCGCCGCGCGGAGCGGTGTACAGCGTGGCCAGCCGCAGGGTGTTCCACGTGGTGCGCCGGCTGATTCCCATTGTCGAGCAGTTGTCATTCGACGAAGCCTTCGGCGAGCCAACCGAATTGGCCGGTGCAACGGCGACAGAAGTGGAAGACTTCTGCGCGCAATTGCGGCGACGGGTGCACGAGGAGACTGGGCTGATCGCTTCGGTCGGCGCCGGATCGGGCAAGCAGATCGCCAAGATCGCCTCCGGTTTGGCCAAACCCGATGGCATCGCGGTCATCCGGCGCGCCGACGAGGAGCGGCTGCTCGACGGTCTCGCGGTGCGCAAGCTCTGGGGCATCGGGCCGGTCGCCGACGAAAAGCTACATCGACTGGGTATCGAGACAATCGGTGAGTTGGCCGCGCTGAGCGAAGGCGAGGTGGCCAGCATCCTGGGTGCCACGATCGGGCCCGCATTGCACCGGCTCGCGCGCGGGATCGACGACCGCCCGGTGGCCGAACGCGCAGAAGCCAAGCAGATCAGTGCCGAGTCCACCTTCGCAGCCGACCTGACCACGCTCGCGGACCTACGTGAGGCAATCGCCCCGATCGCCGAGCACGCCCATCAACGGCTGTGCCGAGACGGCCGCGGCGCGCGGACCGTCACGGTCAAGTTGAAGAAGGCGGACATGAGCACGCTGACCCGGTCGGCGACACTGCCCTACGCCACCACCGAGGCCGCCGCGCTGACCGCCATGGCTCGTCGGCTACTTCTGGACCCGCGCGAGGTCGGTCCGATTCGGCTTCTTGGCGTGGGCTTTTCGGGTTTGACCGACGTGCGGCAGGACTCGTTGTTTCCGGACCTGGAGCTGACCATGGCCGACGCCGATCTGGACGGTACGCCGCCGCAGCGGGACGCCGTCGTCGTCCCGCCCGTTACCGCCGCTACGGGCTGGCGGATCGGCGATGACGTCACGCACCGCGAGTTGGGGCACGGCTGGGTGCAGGGCGCCGGGCACGGCGTGGTTACCGTCCGATTCGAAACCCGTGGCAGCGGCCCGGGCCCGGCGCGCACCTTCGCCTCCGACACCGACGACATCGCTGCGGCGAACCCGATCGACAGCCTCGACTGGGCGGACTACCTCGCGGACGCGGCGTCAGAGCACCCGCTCGACGACGTCGCCCAGGGATAGCCCCGCGGCCAGCGCCGCCATCGTGAGCACCCTGGCCTGGCTCGGCGGCAGCACCGGCACCATCACAGCGCCGGCGTCGACCAGGTCGCGGCCAGGGCCGTAGCCCGGGCTGACCCCGCCGCCGACCACCCGGGTCGACACCGCGACCGTGACACCGTCGCGACAGTGCTGTTGCACCCGGGCGGTCACGGCGTCGGCGACGTTGCCCGACCCCAGGGCCTCGAGCACGATGCCGCGAGCCCCCGCGGCCACGAACGCGTCGATCGCGACCGCGTCGCCGCCGGCATAGGCCGCGACGATGTCGACGCGCGGGGCGCTGACCGCGATCAGCTCGCCCAGGTAAGGCCGAGTCTTTTTGCGCGCCAGCGTTACTTCGCTGTTGACGACGCCAACAAGCTCGCCGGCAAAGCCGATGCCCCGGGCTACCTTGTGCAGGCCGGACGGTCGCAGAATCTGACCCGCAAAGGACACCAGGACGCCGATGTCGCGCGCGTCGGGGGCGGCGGCCACCGTCACCGCGTCGCGCAGATTGGCCGGTCCGTCCGCATCGGGGGCGTCGGCACCGCGCATCGCACCGGTGATCACCAGCGGGGCGGCGCCGGCGTAGGTGAGGTCCAGCCACAGCGCCGTCTCCTCGAGGGTGTCGGTGCCGTGCGTCACGACCACGCCGCGGGCACCGCCATCGGCGGCGGACCGGGCCGCCGCGCCGATCACGTCCCAGTCGGCCGGGGTCATCTGCGAGCTGTCTTTGGCCATTACATCGATCACGTCGACGTCGAGGCCGGCGGCGAGATCCGCGCCGCGGTGCACCGGACGCTGCACCCCGTCGGGCGCTGCTCTGCTGGCGATGGTCCCGCCGGTGGCGATGACGGTCACGCGGCTCATGGCGAAATCATCCCGCATCGGCGGGCGCTGCGGATCGGCGCCGGCGGACTAGTGGATGATGGAGGCGTGACGGACCAACCGGTGACCGCGGCGGACAAGGCAGGAGAAGCCGAGGCCAGGCCGCGCCGTCGCCTTCCGCTGTTGCTGTCGGTCGCCGCAGTCGTTCTGGCGCTGGACATCGTGACCAAGGTGCTCGCGGTCAAGCTGCTGACCCCCGGCCAATCGGTGCCGCTCATCGGCGAAACCGTGACCTGGACGTTGGTCCGTAACTCCGGGGCCGCGTTCTCCATGGCGACCGGTTACACCTGGATGCTGACCTTGATCGCCAGCGCGGTGGTGGTCGGCATCATCTGGATGGGCCGACGGCTGGTGTCGACGGGCTGGGCCATTGGTCTCGGGATGATCCTGGGCGGCGCCACGGGCAACCTCGTCGATCGATTCTGCCGCGCACCCGGTCCGCTGCGCGGGCATGTCGTGGACTTTTTGTCGATCGGGTGGTGGCCGGTGTTCAACGTCGCCGACCCCTCGGTCGTCGGTGGGGCTATCCTGCTGGTCACGCTGTCGGCGCTCGGTTTCGATTTCGACACCGTCGGTCGTCGCGCCGACGACGATGCGGAGCGTGGCGACGCGGAGGAGCGGCGCCGTGGGGTGGGCGCCGACGACGATGCGGAGCGTGGCGACGCGGAGGAGCGGCGCCGTGGGGTGGGCGCCGACGACGATGCGGAGCAGCCTGCCGAAGGCGCCGACGGGTCTCGATGACCGAACGCTCGATGCTCGTGCCAGAGGGCCTCGCGGGCATGCGTGTCGATGCCGGGGTCGCCCGATTACTGGGCGTTTCGCGCACGGCTGCCGCGGCGATGGCCGAGGAGGGCGGCGTCGAACTCGACGGGGCTGCGGCCGGCAAGTCCGACCGACTGACCGCCGGGGCATGGCTGCAGGTGCGACTGCCCCAGCCGCCGGCCCCCATGGAAAACACGCCCATCGACATCGAGGGCATGGACATCCTGTACTCCGACGACGACATCGTCGTCATCGACAAACCGGCCGGAGTCGCCGCCCACGCGTCGGTCGGCTGGACCGGGCCGACCGTACTCGGCGGGCTGGCCGCGGCCGGCTACCGGATCACCACCTCGGGAGTGCACGAGCGGCAGGGGATCGTGCATCGCCTCGACGTCGGCACCTCCGGGGTGATGGTCGTCGCGATCTCCGAGCGCGCGTACACGCTACTCAAACGCGCGTTCAAACAGCGCACCGTAGACAAGCGGTATCACGCTCTGGTGCAAGGACATCCGGATCCCTCCAGCGGCACCATCGACGCACCGATCGGCCGTCACCGCGGTCACGACTGGAAATTCGCTGTCACCTCCGACGGCAGGCACAGCCTGACCCACTACGACACGGTCGAAGCCTTCGCCGCCGCCAGTCTGCTCGACGTGCACCTGGAAACCGGCCGCACTCACCAGATCCGGGTGCATTTCGCGGCACTGCATCATCCCTGCTGCGGCGACCTGACCTACGGCGCCAACCCGAAACTCGCGGAAAAGCTTGGGCTGCAACGGCAGTGGCTGCACGCCCGATCGCTGTCATTCATCCACCCCGGCGATGGTCGGCAGGTCGAGTTCGTCAGCCCCTACCCGGCGGATCTACAGCACGCGTTGGCGGTGCTGCGCGCTGATCACTGAGCCGGCTTGCGGGCTTCGGCCAGTATCCGCGTGGAGTGCGCGACGAAAGGTCCGTTCGCCTCGATCTGCTCGTGCATGTCGCGCAGTCGGTCGCGATAGCGATCGACGGTGAAGTCGGGCACGGTCCAGACCACCTTGCGCAGGAAATAGATCACTGCGCCGATGTCGAAGAACTCGGCCCGCATGCGCTCCAGGCGCATCTGCAAGACCTCCAGGCCGGCGGCCTGCGCCCGTGCGGTCTGGGTATCTGGTTGCAGCTCAGCCCATTTCGCGGGTTGCGGACCGAGAAAGTATTCGACCAGTTCCCGCATCGTCGCGGGCCCGATCTGCTGAGCGAAGTAGCTGCCCCCGGGCCGCAACACGCGCGCAATCTCTGCCCACCGCACCACGATCGCGTGCCGACTGGTCACCAGGTCGAACGCTGCATCGGCGAATGGCAACGACGCCTCGTCGTGCGTGGCCACCACCACGACCCCGCGTGGATGCAGCAGTTGGGTGGCCAGCGCCGCGTTCGGTGGCCAGGATTCGGTGGCGGCCATCGTCGGCGGAAAGGTCTCGGCCCCGGAGAGCACCTCGCCGCCGCCGGTGTCGATGTCCAGTGCCGCGGCCGCGGTCGCCAGTCGCTGGCTCATCAGCCGCTGATACCCCCACGACGGCCGCTGTTCGGTGGCGCGGCCGTCGAGCCAGGAGAACTCCCAGCCGTCGACGGGAGCGGCGGTGGCTTCGGAAACCAAGTCGTCGAACGTGCGGCCCATGGTCACATTGTCGCCGACACCGCCACAGCGCGACAGCGCGACAGTCAGACCACCGCTTTGATGTCCTTCGCGGTGATCTCGCCGGCCAGCGGCGTGATCGCATCGAGGATGGCGGTGATCGTGTCGGGGTGCAACCCGGCGGCAGCCAGCGAATCGCCGAAATGCGCTGCCACCAAGTCGAAGTGATACCGCGTGATTCCGCGGCCCTCGTGCACATGTCGCATCGACGAGCCGGTATAGGGGCCGGGCCCACCGAGCATCGCGCTGAGGAATTCCACCTGCCGTGCTTTCACGCACCTCATGTCGGCGCCGGCGTAGAAAACCGCCAGCCGATCGTCGTCGAGTACCCGGCAATAAAAGTCCTCGACAACGACGTCGAGAGCGTCGTGTCCGCCGATCTGTGCATACAGCGATACCGCGCGCGGCCGGCGGAATCGGGCGAGTATTCCCATGTTCAACAGCGGACCACCGGGCGGTTGCCTGACGGTTAGGACTCCATCACCGGGTGGTTACCGGTCGTAACAACCGGATTGCGGCGAGAATGACCTGAACTGGCCGGCGATGTAGCAGACTCGGTGGGGAATTCAGCGCAGCCATTGTCGGGAGCGTGAAGGCTATGAATCTGGGTGATCTGACGGGTCTCGTCGAGAAGCCGCTGGCCGCTGTGTCCAACCTCGTCAACACCCCGAACGCGGCCGGCCGATACCGGCCGTTCTACCTGCGCAATCTGCTCGACGCGGTGCAGGGCCGCACCCTCGAAGACGCCGTGGCGGGCACGATCACCTTGATCACCGGCGGATCGTCGGGCATCGGCGAAGCGGCAGCGAAGAAGATCGCCGAAGCCGGCGGCGAAGTCGTACTCGTCGCGCGCACCCGGGCGAACCTGGACAAGGTGGCCGAAGAAATTCGAGCCATCCGAGGCGGTACCGCACACGTCTATCCCTGCGACCTGGCCGACATGGACGCCATCGCCGCGATGGCCGACCAGGTACTGGCCGATCTCGGCGGTGTCGACATGCTGATCAACAACGCCGGACGGTCGATCCGGCGCTCGCTGGCGCTGTCCTACGACCGGATCCACGATTATCAGCGCACCATGCAACTGAACTATCTGGGCGCGGTGCAGTTGATTCTCAAGTTCATTCCGGGGATGCGGGAGCGCGGATTCGGGCAGATCATCAACGTGTCCTCGGTCGGCGTGCAGACCCGGGCGCCGCGGTTCGGCGCCTACATCGCCAGCAAAGCGGCGCTGGACAGCCTCTGCGACGCGTTGCAGGCCGAGGTGATCGGCGACGACATCAAGTTCACCACCGTGCACATGGCGTTGGTTCGGACGCCGATGATCAGTCCCACGACGATGTACGACAAGTTCCCCGCGCTGACACCGGAGCAGGCCGCCGGCGTGATCACCGATGCGATCGTGCAGCGGCCGCGGCGATCCAGCTCGCCGCTCGGTCAGTTCGCCGCCGTCGTCGACGCGGTCAACCCGGCGGTGATGGACCGGGTGCGCAACCGCGCCTTCAGCATGTTCGGCGACTCGACCGCCGCCAAGGGCGGCCAATCCAGCAGCGAAACAACAGAATTCGATGACCGAAGCGAAACCTTCGTGCGGGCGACCCGCGGAATTCACTGGTGAGGCGATCATGAGTCTTCCGAAACCGACCAACCAAGCCCCCGTCGTCATCACCGGCGCCTCGTCCGGTATTGGTACCGAACTGGCCCGCGGGCTGGCCCGGCGCGGCTATCCGCTGCTGTTGGTGGCGCGCCGCAAGGAGCGCATGGACGAGCTGGCCGCCGAACTGCGCGGGCAATACTCGGTCGATGTCGAGGTCCAGCCGCTGGATCTGTCGGACGCCGGATCACGCGAGAAGCTGGCGAACCGGCTGCGGACCGAAGCCGTCGCGGGTCTGTGCAACAGCGCGGGTTTCGGCACCAGCGGTGTCTTTCACGAATTGGCGATCGAGCGCGAAAGCGAAGAGGTCGTGCTCAACTCGCTGACGCTGATGGAGCTGACTCACGCCGCGCTGCCCGGCATGGTCGAGCGCGGTGCCGGGGCGGTGCTCAACATCGCCTCGATCGCCGGGTTCCAGCCGATGCCCTACATGGCCGTCTACTCGGCGACCAAAGCCTTTGTGCAGACGTTCTCCGAAGCCGTCCACGAGGAACTGAGCGGAACGGGTGTGTCGGTGACGGTGCTGTGCCCGGGTCCGGTGCCGACCGAATGGGGCGAAATCGCCAACGCCGAGCGGTTCAGCATCCCGATCGCGCAGGTGTCGCCGCACGACGTCGCCGAAGCCGCCATCGCCGGAATGGTCGACGGCAAGCGCAGCGTGGTACCTGGGCTCGTGCCCAAGGCCGTCAGCCTCGGCGGCCGGTACATGCCGCGCACGCTACTGCTGCCGGGCCTGCGCATCGGCAACCGCTTCCGCGGGGGACCACGGCGCTGATGGCAGCAGTCGAGTTGTACGGATATTCATCCCGGCGCGGACTCACCTGACCGGAAGACCCTGCAGGGCCGGCCGACCGGAGTAGCCTGACACGGTGTTAGAGGGGGCTCGCAGAGCGAGTTTGGCCGACGGCAGGGGTGTCTTCGGCTGGATCGGCGTTGTCGTATCGCGGTGGCCGTGGGCGGTCATCGGCTGCTGGGTGGCGCTTGCCGTCGTGCTGTCGTTGACGATTCCCTCGCTGACCGTGATGGCCAGCAAGCGGCCGGTCCCGATACTGCCGGCCGACGCCCCGGTGCTACAGACGACGAAACAGATCTCCGAGGCCTATCACCAGTCCGGCGACGAGAACGAAAACGTCCTGCTGGTCGTCCTGACCGACGACGACGGACTGAACCCCGCCGATCTCTCCACCTACCGGCGGCTGGCCGATAACTTGCGCCCGGACACCCGCGACATCGTCATGCTGCAGGACTTCGTCCACACGCCGGCCCTGCGTGACGCGATGACCAGCAAAGATCACAAAGCCTGGTACCTGCCGATGGTGATCGCCGGCGGCGTCGGCACACCCGAATTGCACGAGGCGTTCGGCCGGGTCGCCACGATCGTCAAGGACTCCGTCGCCGGGTCGACGCTCACAGCGCACCTGACCGGCCCCGCGGCGACCGGCGATGACCTGATGTACATCGGTATCCGCGACATGCACGTGATCGAGACCGCGGTCGCGCTGATGGTCCTGATCATCTTGTTCGTCGTTTACCGGAATCCGCTCACGATGATGTTGCCGCTGATCACCATCGGCGTCTCGGTAGGGGTTGCGCAGTCGGTCGTGGCGGGAATCGCCGAGCTTGGTCTCGGAGTCTCCAGTCAGACGATCACGCTGATGACGACGATGATGGCCGGCGCCGGCATCGACTACGCGGTTTTCCTGATCAGTCGTTACCACGACTATCTGCGGCAGGGCATGGATTCGGATGAAGCGGTCGCCAAGGCGTTGACGTCGATCGGCAAGGTCATCGCGGGGTCGGCGGCCACGGTGTCGGTCACCTTTCTCGGGATGGTCTTCACCCATTTGGGAGCTTTCAGAAACGTCGGTCCGGCGCTGGCCTGCTCCATCGCGGTGGCGTTGTGTGCGGCGGTGACGTTCTTGCCGGCCCTGATGGTGCTGGCCGGCAGACGCGGCTGGCTCAAGCCACGACGCGAACTCACCAGCCGCTTCTGGCGGCTGTCCGGAACACGTATCGTGCGCAAGCCGGTGGCCCATCTGGCGGGCAGCCTCAGCGTGCTGCTCATCCTGGCTAGCTGCGCGATGTTTGCCCATTTCAACTACGACGACAGCAAGACACTTCCAGAGTCCGTCGAGAGCGCTATTGGATATTCCACGCTGGCCCAACACTTTCCGCTGAACGCGACCATCCCCGAGTATCTCGTCGTGCATTCGACGGCAGACCTACGTAAGCCCGCCGCGCTCGTCGAGTTGAAGCAGATGGAGCAGCGGGTCAGCCAACTGCCCGACATCGCGGCGATCCGGCAGGCGCCGGTGCCCTCGGCAAAATCGAACGACAGCAAGCACGCCGCGAACGGCACGCTGCCCGACAAGATCGGCAAGGGCGGTAAGTCCGCTGACAAGCCGGGCAACAAGGATCTCGAGGAAGCCGAAGGCTTCCCCAACGTGGCAGCACTGTTGTATTCGGTGTCCAGCACCGAGTCTGTCGACCTCACCCCGGACCTCGGAAGTCTCGGCCTGCCGCCCGGTGTGTCGCTTCCGGCCGGACCGGCCGCGCCCAAACCCGTCGATGACACAGCCATGTTCGTCAGCACCGTGCGCGGTCTCGGCTTTGCGATGTCGGTCGACATCGCGGAGATCGCCAACACCGTCAACGCCGCACCCGTGACGGTGCTGGACGTGGTCGCCACCGCCGACCGCGACGGCGGAGCGCTGAAGAAGATGTCGGAGTTCGCCGAGCAGTTGTCGTCGTTCCCCGATGAACCGTCCATGGAGGCGGCCTCGCGGGATGTGCGCCGGATCGTGAACAAGGCCCGAAACGACTTGCGAATACTGAACGGCGACGCGCCGCTCGGGCAGGACCGCGCCGCGCCACCCCAGAAAGAAGCGCACACCTACGCCGACGCGGTCCAGCAGATGATCGATGAGGTCAAGGCGCTGATCAAGGACACCTCGCACACTGGGGGAGGCCTGAACAGCGCGCTGACGGCATTCATCTCACCCGACGGGCACACTGCCCGGTATCTGGTGCAGACCAACCTCAACCCGTTCGCCACCGACGCGATGAACCAGATTCGCGAAATCACCGACGCCGCTCGCGGGCCGCATCCGCGCGGGCTGATGAAGGACGCGTCGATTTCGGCGTCGGGTGTCACCGCGATGCTGCGAGACACCCGCGCCTATTACGGCCAAGACATCGACCTCATCGTCGTGATGACCATCCTGATCGTGTTCGCAATCCTGGTCGCGATACTGCGCGCAGTCGTAGCGCCGCTGTATTTGATTGCGTCGGTGGTGATTTCGTATCTCTCGGCGCTCGGTGTCGGCGTGATCGTCTTCCAGTTCGTGCTCGGACAGCCGCTGACGTGGAGCATCCCCGGGTTGACCTTCATCGTGCTGGTCGCCATGGGCGCCGACTACAACCTGCTGCTGATCTCGCGGCTGCGCGAGGAGTCGCCGCACGGCATCCGCTCCGGCGTCATCCACACGGTGAGCTCGACCGGTGGTGTGATCACCGCGGCCGGGGTCATCTTTGCCGCCTCGATGTTCGGCATGCTGTTCGCCAGCATCAGCACCCTGGTGCAAGCAGGTTTCATCATCGGGACCGGGCTGCTGTTGGACACGTTCCTGGTGCGCACCATCACCGTGCCCGCGATCGCCGTACTGGTCGGCGACTGGAACTGGTGGCCGTCGAAACCGCCGCCGCCCCCGCCGCGCCAGCGTCGGGCACGCTCGGCCGAGTCGGAACCGCCGGCGATGCCGATCGTCGACGAGCAACGCCCGAGCGGCAGCCATGCCGCGACAGGCTCGGGAACGGTGGCGCTTCACCCGTGAGCCCGCGCGGGGCGGTGAGTCGCAGGTCGCGACGTGCCCCGGTGCCGTGGTTCAGAGCTTGGAGTATTCGACGATCATGGCGACGCCGACGCAGATGACGACGACGGCCGTCAGTCCTGCGGACAGGGGAACGAGGTAGCGCGAGCGCGGCGTCTGGCCGGCGCTCACCGCGTCGAGCACCCGCCGGTAGCGCGACCGCACCGCGACGAAACTGCCTGCGGCAACCACCGCGGTCAGGACGATCCCCGGCCACACTGGGAAGTGTTCGACCATGGACCAGCGCACCACCAGCGCACCGATGGCGACCATGCTCATGCTGCTGCGCTGCCAGGCCAGCGCCGTGCGCTCGGCGGCCAGGCCCGCGAAGGGTGGGTTGTCCCGGTTCACCTAACGACCGATCTCGGCGAGGCAGATGAGGGCGGCCGCCGCAGCGATGATGATTCCAAGTCCCGACACGATGATGCGCGGCATGGGATCGATCGGCAGCGGACGGTTTTCTCGCAATGCCCGCTCGGCCCGTTCCCAGCGCCGGTACGCGCCGGCCGTCACAATTAGCGACAAACTCAGCAGCATCACGCTGATACCGATCCGAAAGAACTTGGGGCCGAAATCATGGACGAGGCCGGCCAGCGCGATCGCACCGGCGAGTAACGCCAGGCCGGTGCGGATCCAGGCCAGCAACGTCCGCTCATTGGCCAGTGTGAACCGATAGTCAGGATCGGTGCCGAGTGAGTGCAGGGGTGGCTTCCGCTGGCGCATGTCACCTTCCCGGTTTGCGAAGACTGTTACTGGCTACGCTAGCTATTGGGGCGGTGTGGCGGCGACGTGCGAGCCCACGTCCAGCAAGTTGGCACCAGACTCCCAGACTCCCAGACTCCCAGGCGCCCGGACTTCCAGACACACTCCGCGACATGCCGGTGGCTGTCGGTGTCCGGTTCTAGACTGGCGACCCTATGGCCGATCCGTCTGCTCTTCGCGCAAGCGCTCACAGCGCGTCGTTCGTGCATCTGCACAACCACACCGAATACTCGATGTTGGACGGTGCCGCGAAGGTCTCGCCGATGTTGGCCGAGGCCCAGCGCCTGCAGATGCCCGCAATCGGGATGACCGACCACGGCAACATGTTCGGGGCCAGCGAGTTCTACAACGGGGCCACCGCGGCCGGCATCAAACCGATCATCGGCATCGAGGCATATATCGCGCCGGCGTCGCGTTTCCAGACCAAGCGCGTCCTGTGGGGTGATCCGGGGCAGAAGAGTGACGACGTCTCCGGCAGCGGCGCCTACACACACATGACGATGATGGCCGAGAACGCCACCGGGCTGCGTAACCTGTTCAAACTGTCATCGTTGGCCTCGTTCGAGGGCCAGCTCGGCAAGTGGCCGCGGATGGACGCCGAACTGATCGCCGAGAACTCCACCGGCATCATCGCCACCACCGGCTGCCCCTCCGGGGAGGTGCAGACCCGGCTGCGACTTGGTCATCACCGCGAAGCGCTCGAGGCAGCGGCCAAGTGGCGGGAGATCTTCGGGCCGGAGAACTTCTTCCTGGAGTTGATGGATCACGGGCTGTCCATCGAACGCCGGGTGCGCGACGGGCTGCTGGAAATCGGTCGCGCGCTGGACATTCCGCCGCTGGCCACCAACGACTGCCACTACGTCACCCGCGACGCCGCGCACAACCACGAGGCGCTGCTGTGCGTGCAAACCGGCAAGACGCTAACCGACCCCACCCGGTTCAAGTTCGACGGCGACGGCTACTACCTCAAGTCGGCCGCCGAGATGCGCGAGATCTGGGACGGCGAGGTCCCGGGTGCCTGCGACTCGACCCTGCTGATCGCCGAGCGGGTCAGCTCGTATGCCGACGTGTGGGCGCCCCGCGACCGGATGCCGGTCTTCCCGGTGCCCGAGGGCCACGACCCGGCGTCCTGGCTCCGCCACGAAGTCGAGGCCGGCCTGCGGCGCCGTTTCCCCGACGCGACGCCCGAGGGTTATGTCGAACGGGCCGCCTACGAGATCGAAGTCATCTGCGACAAGGGTTTTCCGTCTTACTTCCTCATCGTCGCCGACCTGATCAACTATGCCCGCTCGGTCGACATTCGGGTCGGCCCCGGCCGGGGCTCGGCGGCCGGCTCGCTGGTCGCCTACGCATTGGGCATCACCGATATTGACCCTATTGAGCACGGGTTGCTGTTCGAGCGGTTCCTCAACCCCGAGCGCGCGTCGATGCCCGACATTGACATCGACTTCGACGACCGCCGCCGGGGCGAAATGGTCCGCTATGCCGCCGAGAAGTGGGGATCGGACCGGGTCGCGCAGGTCATCACTTTCGGTACCATCAAAACCAAAGCGGCGCTGAAGGATTCCGCCCGAATTCACTACGGGCAGCCGGGCTTCGCGATCGCCGACCGGATCACCAAGGCGCTGCCGCCGGCGATCATGGCCAAAGACATCCCGCTGTCGGGCATCACCGACCCCAACCACGAGCGCTACAAAGAGGCCGCCGAGATCCGCGGTCTGATCGACACCGATCCCGATGTGCGCACCATCTACCAGACCGCCCGCGGCTTGGAAGGTCTGATCCGGAACTCCGGCGTGCATGCCTGCGCTGTGATCATGAGCAGCGAGCCGCTGACCAACGTGATCCCGCTGTGGAAGCGGGCGCAAGACGGCGCGATCATCACCGGCTGGGACTACCCGTCGTGTGAGGCGATCGGCCTGCTGAAGATGGACTTCCTCGGACTGCGCAACCTGACCATCATCGGCGACGCGCTGGTCAACATCAAAGAAAACCGCGGGATCGATCTCGACCTCGAGTCGCTCGCGCTCGACGACCCGGCCACCTTCGAATTGCTGGGTCGCGGCGAGACGCTGGGGGTGTTCCAGCTCGACGGCGGCCCGATGCGCGACCTGCTGCGCCGCATGCAGCCCACCGGGTTCGAGGACATCGTCGCGGTACTCGCGTTGTACCGCCCGGGCCCGATGGGCATGAACGCCCACAACGACTACGCCGACCGCAAGAACAACCGGCAGGCGATCAAGCCGATTCACCCCGAACTCGAGGAGCCGCTGCGCGAGGTCCTCGCCGAAACCTACGGCCTGATCGTGTATCAGGAGCAGATCATGCGCATCGCGCAGAAGGTGGCCGGCTACTCACTCGCCCGAGCAGACATTCTGCGTAAGGCCATGGGCAAGAAGAAGCGCGAAGTGCTGGAGAAGGAGTTCGAAGGCTTCTCAGAAGGCATGCAGGCCAATGGGTTCTCGGCTAAAGCGATCAAAGCGCTGTGGGACACCATTCTGCCGTTCGCCGACTACGCGTTCAACAAGTCGCACGCCGCCGGGTACGGCCTGGTGTCCTACTGGACGGCGTATCTGAAGGCAAACTATCCCGGCGAGTACATGGCCGGGCTGCTCACCTCGGTTGGTGACGACAAAGACAAGGCCGCGGTCTACTTGGCCGACTGCCGCAAGCTCGGCATCACGGTGCTGCCTCCGGACGTCAACGAGTCCGGGCTGAACTTCGCCTCGGTGGGCACCGACATCCGCTATGGCCTGGGCGCGGTGCGCAACGTCGGCGCCAATGTCGTTGCGTCGCTGATCAATACCCGCACCACGAAGGGCAAGTACACCGACTTCTCCGACTACCTCAACAAAGTCGACATCGCGGCGTGCAACAAGAAAGTCACCGAGTCGCTGATCAAAGCTGGCGCCTTCGACTCGCTCAAGCACCCGCGCAAGGGGCTGTTTCTGATCCACACCGACGCGGTGGACTCGGTGCTCGGCACCAAAAAGGCCGAGGCAATGGGGCAGTTCGACCTGTTCGGCGGCGACCCGACCGACGGGGGAGCGGGGGCTGACGCGGTGTTCACCATCCGGGTTCCCGACGAGGAATGGGACGACAAGCACAAACTGGCGCTCGAGCGCGAGATGCTGGGTCTGTACGTGTCCGGGCATCCGCTCAACGGGGTCGCGCACCTGCTGGCCACCCAGGTCGATACCGCGATACCGGCGATCCTCGACGGCGACGTCGGCAACGACACCATGGTGAAGGTCGGCGGCATCCTCGCCTCGGTGAACCGGCGGGTGAACAAGAACGGAATGCCCTGGGCGTCAGCGCAACTGGAAGATCTCACCGGCGGCATCGAGGTGATGTTCTTCCCGCACACGTACTCCGCTTTCGGCGCTGACGTCATCGACGATACCGTGGTCATCGTGACCGCCAAGGTCGCGATCCGCGACGACCGGATTTCACTGATCGCCAACGATCTGGTGGTGCCCGATTTCAGCAATGCGCAAGTGAACCGCCCCCTTGCGGTGAGTCTGCCGACCCGTCAGTGCACCATCGACAAAGTCAGCGCCCTCAAACAGGTTCTGGCGCAACACCCCGGCACGTCGCAGGTGCATCTGCGCCTGCTCAGCGGTGAGCGGGTCACCACCCTGGAATTGGACCCGTCGCTGCGCGTGACGATGTCGCCGGCGTTGATGGGCGACCTCAAGGCGCTGCTCGGTCCGGGCTGTCTGGGCGGCTAGTCTCGTCGAGGTAAAGCAGCGGTCTAACCGGTCCGGGCACAG
>NZ_JBYCLD010000358.1:0-1777 GCF_057473725.1 Mycobacterium sp. TH-M11
CATTCGGCGGTCGCGTACTCGGGGTGGCTGCCGACGTCGAGGTACAGCCGTGCGCCGTTACGCAGGAAAACGTTCGAGCTGCGGCCCCACGAGACGACCCGGCGGAACAGGTAGCGGGCTACTTCGTCGGGCGACAGGCGACGATGGCCGTGGAATGTGCAGGTGACACCGAATTCGGTTTCGATGCCCATGATTCGTCGCTGCACAATTTTCAGCGTACTTGCCGAAGCCCGAGCCGGTGTGGAGCCCCCGCCGATGGGTTTCAGGACTCGGCAGGCGCGGGCGCCTCGCCGAACCGGCTCAACGCCAGCGCCGCGAGCACCGCCACCGCGAACCCGGCTTCCACCATCCAGCCCAGGCCCGGGCGGGTGCGATCACCCAGCCACGCCACCCCGACCAGAGCGGGACCAACCGTCTCGCCGATCACCATCCCGGCCACGGCCGTGGTGACCGACCCGCGGCTCAACGCGGATGTGAGCAGCAGAAAACCGGCGACTCCACCGCTGATCAACGCGTAGGCGGCAGGATTGACCCAGAACGTCACATCGGTGAAGTCGATCGAATCGATCAGCCGGACGGCGATCTCGTCGACACCGAAGCCGGCGCCGGCCCCGAACCCCAGCACCAGAGCGCGTGTTCGGTCGCTCAAGCGGCCGGCGATCGCACCGGCGACAAACACCACGGCGACGATCACCACCAGGGCCCAGCCCAGTCCGGGCGGGCCGTGCCCGGTGCCCTCCGGCCCGGCGGCGAGGCCCAGCATCGCCAGGCTGGCGCACACCACCGTCACGGCGGCCCACTCCATGGCCGACAATCGCGTCGACAACAACCACGCGGAGACGATCGCGGTGACGGCCAGTGACGCAGCGACCGCGGCGGCAACGACGTAGATCGGAACCAGCCGTAGCGCTGCGATCTGCAGCAGGAAGCCCGCACCGTCGAGCGCGACGCCCAGCAGGTAGCGCCATTGCCGCAGTGCGCGCAGCAGTAACGCGGCGTCGACGCCGGAGTCGCCGTTGCCGACATCTACCGAGCGGGTCGCGGCGGCTTGTAAGACCGTTGCCGTGCCGTAACACACCGAACAGCCCAGCGCGAGCAACAAGCCGATCAGCAAAGGACAGGGCCTATTTCGACGATTTCTCCGCTGAGTCGTCAGCCGACCCAGAGCCGTTGCGTTCGGGCAGCAGATGCTCCAGCACGGCACCGGCGATACGACGAAACGCCCGCCGCGGCCGACCGGCGTCGAGGATTGCGACTTCCAGGTTCGACACCCCCAATGGAGGCTGGTCGGTGTTGGATCCCTCGGCGCGGCCCACATCAAGAGCGTTGACGGCGATGTGCACCGCGTCGGCGAGGTCGGCGTTCTCGGCGTAGGTCTCCTTGAGCGCGTTGGCGATCGGCTCCGTCGTCCCACCCATCACCACGTAATGCGGCTCGTCAGCGATCGATCCGTCGTAGGTAATCCGGTACAGCTCAGGCGCTTTGGTCTCGCCGTGGTGGGCGACTTCGGCGACGCACAGCTCCACCTCGTACGGCTTGGCCTGCTCGGTGAAGATGGTGCCCAGCGTCTGCGCGTAGACATTGGCCAGCTGCCGGCCGGTCACATCGCGGCGGTCGTAGGCGTAGCCGCGGGTGTCGGCGAATTGAATGCCGCCGCGTCGCAGGTTCTCGAACTCGTTGAACTTCCCGACAGCGGCAAATCCGACCCGGTCGTAGAGTTCGCTGATCTTCTGCAGGGAGCGCGACGGGTTCTCCGCAACGAAGAGCACCCCACCGG
>NZ_JBYCLD010000359.1:0-6183 GCF_057473725.1 Mycobacterium sp. TH-M11
ACCGCTGTAGACGGTGATCGAGGCTTGCGGATCGGTGGACTGTTTCTGCCATGCCACACATGTGACCGGATTCGCCTTTTTGTCAACAAAATTCAGCTTGCCCGACGGATAGAAGTCGACGTTGAGCCGTTCGACGACGGGGATATGAACCAGCTTGTCCGGCGACACCAATGTCGGCGTCACCGATCCTTGCGAGTTGGCGGTTCGGAGCAAGTCGGCGACAAAGCTGGTGATCTTCTGAACGCCCTCCGGTAACAGGACATAGAAACCCGTCACGTTGCCGTTGGCGTCGCGGGTCTCCAGAACGCTTCCCACTGCCGAACCGGGCAGCAACGGCGACGGCGTGCCGGAATCCGGAATGGCCGGTATCACCAGGGGTTCGGTGGACGGTAAGGCGTCGAACAGCGCATTGGATATCTCGATCGGGTAGGTCACCCCGGGATCCAAACCCAGGTTGAATGTCACCGACCGGTCGGCCGGGTCGATTTCCGAACGTTGCCCGCCCCAGATCACATAGGTCGCGCCGATGTGCGTCACCAGGACCGCGTCCGGGCGCGCCATCGGGGTAGCCCGCCCGCCCTGCTCGAGCACCCCGGCGATCGACGTAACCAACGGCGCCCCGGTGCCCCGGATCGGTGCGGTATCGCAGACCGACCACGCCGACGTCGATGCCGGTGTAACGGTGAGATCATCTGGCACGCCCGGGATTCCGATCAGCGGGCCGGTCGGATACTTGGCGATTTCGGCCGCCTTCACCCAGACCACGGCGGCGGCGTTACCGACGGCCAGCCGCGCAGAGGTCAGATTGAGCGCCGGATAGAGCCGGTCGTTGATTCTCGCGTAAACCGCTCCGGTGTCGCGGTTGCCGATGATCGCGGACTGCCCAACCAGGCCTGCGGGTTTCATGACGTGTAGCAGCGCCATCCAACCAACGCCGATCAGTACGAACACCATCGACAGTGCCACAGCCGCTTGCTGTTTGCGGTCATCGTGTTTCATTCGCACCGAGAAGCGGGTGATCGCGGCCTTGAGCCTGCGGTTGTAGAACAGGTGGCCCGAGTTTTGGTCACGATTGGCGAGATTGAGTGGCACGTCAGTATCCCTTCGGCGGCTGATTCGTCCCGCCCTGATGCTCAAAAGTGTTGCTTGGCAGGCAGTTGAACCTCACTGGAGGGCGCCGCCGTATCGCTCCTGGTTCTCGGCGTGAGCCTCTTCGCGGATGGCGGCCACAGCGAGATTCACCCGATCGGCCAGTTCGCCGTGGGTGTAGCCGGCCATTACGGCCGGATGCAGTACGAGCTCGACGAGCCGGCCGTCGACATTCGCGGACGCGCGAATATCGCCGAGATCCACGCTGTAGGTGACGGTCTCGGCCTCACCCACGAGCGCTTCCCATTTGTCGGCGGCCTCATTGAGTTCATGCAGAACAGACTCGACGAGATCCTTGTCGCTGAGCTGCGCGCGGTGTTCCGACCCCGGCATCATTGCAGTATTCCGACCCTTCCGAACAGCGTCAATTCATCGGCTGTCGCCCTGAGCAGCGCACTGTCACGGGCCGGCTCTCCAAGTGCTGGGCGGCGGAGAGCTGAGCAGTTGGAACCAGGCGAAATGGTAATTCGCGCTGACCGGGTTCTTGGTCGCCAGTGCTTCGGTGGCGGCCAACAGCAGGCAGTTCAGTAGTTGCCCGGCGTCGACGTCCGGGTACTGCGCCAGCAGTTGATATCGCGAAGTATCGACGTAGACCTGCAGAAGGTCGATCTCGGCGGCGACGATGCCCGTGCCCGCGGCACCCGCCCTGGCCAGCGTGTGCACCATCCGCGGCAACCCGTCGCGCCAGTGCGTCGCCTGGCCGAGCAGCCAACCCAGGTCGCCGACGGGGGGCAGTTGGCGCGGTGTCGACGAGGTTTCGGTGACGCGGTAGTCGGTTGCCCAGCCCAGCGGGTCGCCGGGGGCATACGTGGCCGACAATGCGGTCCGCCCGAGTAGCGCCGACGCGGCGCCCGTGCGCCGGCCTGGCTCCAACAGCCGCACCTCGTCGGGCAGCGTGATTCCGGGCGGGATCCAGCCGTGGGCGAGGTCGGTGACCAGCAACGTGGTGCCGTCGTCGCGGTTGCCGACGGCCCAGCGCATGCCGGGTTCCTGGCGGGCCACGAAATTGAGCAAGCGTTGCAGCCGTTCGCTTTCCGACTCACCGGCCCCGGAAACCGGTGGCTGGCATGTGAGCTCGGCATGCCGGCTCGTCGTTACTCCTGCCGTCGGCGCCAGGACGGGCGGCTTCGCGTCCAACGGCGTGAATTCACGAATCAGCGTTGCCAGGCCCTCGAGCACCTCGGTGTCGTCGGAAGCGGCCGCGTGCCTGGGGCCCGCCGCGGCCACAACGGGTGCCGCAGCTTCGTGTGCTGCCGGCACGAATTCGGCGGCGTCGCCGCGGAGGGGCACGTCCACAACAGGCATGACGGCGGTCCGCTCGAGATCCTCGCGTGTCGAAGCGGGCCTGGGTCGAGTTGGCAGCTGGATTTCGTCGCTACCATTGACGGGCCGATGTCGGGGCGGCAATTGCGATTTCATGGTGTGGAGATGACGAACAGTCGACTCGACTCTACGTACCGCGAAGGCACGCGCTTCGTTGATAACGCGCGACTCTTCTGCCTGTCGCGTCGAATCCACCAATCCCGCGCAGCGAATGTTCTTGAGTTCGTCGTTTGCCGAATTGACGACCTGCGCCAAGTCGGCCTTCAGGCGTTTGACAAGTGGTGCGGTTTCGGCGGTCACCATTGACAACTCCGCAGGCCAGAGGCCACCCGTTATCCACGGGGTGGCGTCCACAGGCGATCTGAACGTGGGGATCTTCAGCGATTCCTGGGCAGCTCTTCGGAGGCGCTGACGCGCCGTATTCCGCCCGAAGATCGCCACGCGGCCAAGCGTACCGGCATCGTAGGCGTTGCTTCTGCACGAATTGCCGGCCGATAAAGGTGAGTGAATTGTGCCAATAACGGCCTCTGGGTAGCCTGGGCCCGTGGCAGATTCCGGGCTTCAGCAGCAGTTGAATGAAGTGCGTGCGTTGCTTAGTCGGGCGCGAGAATTGTTTGGCGCCAATCCGGTTGAGCCACCCACCGATATCGCGCCGGAGCGCGACGCCGTGCGGACCTGGATTCGCTGACTATTCGACCGCCGCTTCGCGAGCTGGTAGCTCGTGTGCGATCAATCTTTCGATCGCGTCGTCGAGATCTTCGGCGGTCGGAACCTGCGCCGACGGGGTGTAGCCGGCGGCGACGATTTCACCGCGAACCTCCATCGCCGCCTTGAGGTATGAGACGTCGGCGGTCAGCAGGATGCCTTCGGTCAGGCTCTCGGCATCGGTGCTCATCGCCGCCTCGGCCAGGGTGACGCTGTGCAGGTAGCCGCCGCGGCAGGACCGGACCAGGATGTGCCCGCTCGGATGCACGGTGTCGAACGCGGGATCGGCCTCGGTCATCGACCGTCGTCGGTGATGCGGTCAAACCGCTGGGCGGCGTCGACCTCGTGCTGTTCCCACATGATGGCCGATTGTGTCAGGCGGTCGGCGATCTCGGCGTGATTGTCGGCTTGCTGCTCGTAGCAGAGTTGTCGCTGCTGCAGCAGGCCCCGGCCGGCCTCTCTCAACTCGCAGAAGATCGGCCCCAACGAATCCAGACTCTGTTGGATGGCTTCGTGGGACGCCGGAATCGTGCGCAGATACTCCGATGTCTCTTGGTGGTGGCCCGCGGCTTCCCGCAAGTCGGCCGGCACCACGTGGATTCGGTCTGCCATCGGCGTTCTCCTTACTGACGTGCCGGCGCAAGCCGGACCAGTTCTACGCTGTCTCGATTCGCTCGGCGGCCGCCGGCCTGGTGGGCGCCGGCGGGTCGGATACGTCCGGGGCGGGCGCATCCATCGGCGCCGGAGGGTGCTCCCAGCCTAGGAAGTCGGGGCCAGTCACGGTGGAGATGTGCTGGATCTGGCCGTTCACCAGCACCTTGCGTTCGCCGAGCGCCAGCGCATGCCGGTCGGTGAACATCCCGATGTCGCCGGGTGCAAGCTGCGAAGGGTCGACTGGGTCCGCGACCGCGGTGCCCGCTGGCGGGATGGTGATGCCCTGCAGCCGGAACGCCTCCGCGATGGGAGTCCCGCCCGCGGCGGCTTCAATCGCGGCGGCCAACTGCGGGCTCGCGGCGGTGAGGGTGTCGCCGTTGGGCAACGTCACCGTCGTCGGGCCGGCGGCGAGGTCGCTGTGGTCGTGGTCCGCTCGCTGGTGATCGTCCTCGTCGCGTTCCGTCGCGTCCTTGGCGTCGTCGGTGGCCGACGGGGCGTCGTCGAGTTCCTCAGAGGCGGCCGGCATTGAATTCGTCAGCGGCAATCCGGTCGGCATGCCGAACCCGCCGCCGCCCGGCAGGCCCCCTCCCCCACCGAAGGACGGGATGCCAGGTATCGCCGCCGGTGGCGGCGACGCTGCCGCCGCGGGCTGCGTGATGCCGAGATCGTCCTCCGGCAGCACGTCTGCATACGGGTCCAGCTCGGATGCCGCTGCTGCGGGCTGCGTTTGGCCGACCGGAGCTACTGGCGTATTTACGGGTCCGCCGACCGCGGCGGGCTGGTCGGCCCGGTCGGGATCGGCCGCGTGATACAGCGACGTGCAGGCGGCCATCAGCGCCGAGTTCGAGGTGTCGTCCAGCGTTGCACCCGACACCACTGCTTGGATGTCGCGCAACTTGCCGATCAGATAACGCTGAAAGTCGCGCGCCCCGGCCGGGGTGTCCAGATCGGATCGAGCCGCCACCGCGTGCTCGATGTCGCGCTGCAACGTGTCCAGTTCGTCGCTACCCTCGGCCACCTTCCGGTGCGCATTCAGCACTGCGGCAACGACTTGCAGGTCGATTTGAGCCGTCGTCGAATTCTGCTGCGCCAGAGCGACTTCTGCATGCCTGATGGCGTCGGCCGCATCGCCTTCCTGATGGCCGGCGGCGGGCCGGTCCTCAGGCGATGACATTGCTCTGCTGGCTCAACATGGTCGCGACAGTAGCCAGGGGCGGTGGTGCCGACAATTCAGGTGTGTGGACAGCCGTCGCGGCGCGGTGCGGCTAACCGGCCGGCGATGTGTAGTTTTCACGCAACGTCTCCAGGGCGGCCCTGGTCCGGTCGCCGACGTCGCGGGCGCGCGACACCACCGCCGAGATTTCCTGCTGCTTGGCGATCAAGAACTTCTGGAATTCACGCGCACCCATCGCCGTATCGAGGGCGAGCGCGGCCTGATTCCGCACCGCACCGTCGATCTCGGCCGCGATGGCATCCAGGCGCCGGACGCTGTCCACCGTCACCGAATGCGCGGTGGAAAGCGCGTCGGCGAGTGCCCGGTCAGCCTCGACGGCCGCCGCATGCCACGCCGACAGCGCCGGATGCCGCTGCCCGATGGCGTCTATTGCGGCGCCGACCTGCGTGGACATTCCCGATCCCGGTTCGTCAGCCATCGTCGCTATCCCACTGGCCGCCGGATCTGCACCCCGCTGCCGAGCGGGCTGATCCGCACGTTCGCGCCAGGCTCGGGCGCCTCGACGACGAGGTTGTTGCCGATCGCGAGTTGCACGTGACCGGCCGTCGGGAAGACCAGATCGCCCGGCCGAACCTGCGAGCGCGGCACCGGCACTCCGTCGTAGATCTGCTGATATGTGGTGCGGTCCAAGTGAATTCCGGCCCGCGCATAAGACCATTGGGTCAGCCCGGAGCAGTCGAACTGGTCCGGTCCGGTTGCGCCCCAGACGTAGGGCCGGCCCAGCCGCGACAACGCCGCCCGCACCGCGATGCCCGCGCGGCTGTTCGGCGGCGGCAGCGGCAGCCCGCGAAGGCCGGCGCCGTGGTGCAACGTGCGGTAGCTCAACGGTCGCCATCGTGAGCGATGCCGCCGGGCTTTTCGGCGGGCGGCCAGCACATGGGCCTGTTGGGCGCGCAACCGCGCGACCCGTCGGCGGATCGCTTCGCGCTGCGCGATCGGATTGTCCGGGACCACGGTGTCGACCAGGGCTTCGTCGAGAACGCTCTTCGTCCGCGCGCGGGCGACGGCGTGGTCCCGGCGGGCCTCGGCGATGGTCGCCGCGATAGCAGCGTCGGTAGCGACCGCCGCCTGCAACTCCGCTCGGCTGCGATGCACGGCGGGCTGATGCCGCTGTTGCC
>NZ_JBYCLD010000360.1:0-8756 GCF_057473725.1 Mycobacterium sp. TH-M11
CAGCCAGCGCATCGAATGGCAAAATCCTGTCCTGGAAATCCTCCGTCAGCAGTCCGTCGACCTTTGCGCGAAGCTCACGTCTGCGTCGCCCGTTCGGTAACAGGGCGACGCCGTACATCAGTTCGGCCGCCGTCACGGCAGTCAGCATTATGTCGGACACATCCAAACTGTCGACCCAGCGAGTGACGTCAGGTTCCGGTGCTGGGCGCATCAGCTCCGATACGACGTTGGTATCCAGGACGATCATTCGTCAAGGACGGCAGCACGTGGACGCTCGGTCCGGCTGGGCGGGTCAAGCTCCACCCCCCCGGTTCCCGAGAAGCGCTGCCGAATCCGCGTCGCCATCCCCGGACCACCCACTGGGCGTTGCAATGCCGTGCGCAAGATCTCGCGCACCTCCGCTTCCATCGATCGGCCGTGCTCTGCTGCGCGAACACGCAGTGCCGCTTTGAGCCCGTCGTCAAAATCACGGATCGTCAACGTCGCCATCGGTCATCCCTCGCCCATTGCTTGCATTGCAGTCAATGCTAGCAGATTGTCGACGTTTGGCGCGATCCTCTATCCAGCAAACTCCACGCACGGTTACCGGGGCAGGACCTAGGTTGAAACGACGCCCCCGGCTGGCGGATGACGACTCCCCTGCGTACCAACTGGCCAACCCGCTGGCGGTACCTTCAGTGGCGGAATCGAATATGGCGGGTAGTAAAGCACGCGTTTCCGGTTGCGGTTCAACAGGTTTGCGAATGCAGTGCTCTTCTGCGTTGGGTGGCCGTCCGTCACAGATCGAGGACGAAGCGCAGCGCTTGGTCGATAGCCTGCATCCGGTCTGGGCGGATTATTGTCTGCCGAGATGACAATCGTTCGACGGAGACCACTCGCAGTTGATCGCAGCGCGCGTATGAGGTGTGGTCGAGCCCGCTGCTCTCTGGGTCCAGCTCGACATGGCTTCGCAGCCCATAACCAGCGGTCGTAATCGGGACGACGACCACCAGCCCGCCCGGCCCGTTGTTGAGAATGTCGACCGACACCACTACCGCTGGGCGTCGAAAGGTCGGCTCGTGGCCGACCGGCCGGCCGAGATCGACATGGTAGACATCCCCGCGCCAGATCAAGCCAGGGCGTCCCACTCGTGACGCTCGGCCAGGTACTGCTCCCACAGTTCGGGGTCAGCACGCAGGCGCTGGTAATCGCCGTTTAGTCCGCGGAGGAATTCCTGCCGTTCCAAGGCCTCGATGGCCGCGTGCACGACGTCGACTACGGCAATTTGACGAGCCTTGGCCAGCGATTGGAGCCGCTCAGAATCGGGACGGCGGACGCGCACTGTTGTGGTTTCTGCTGCCATGAAGCAAGTGTAGACGAAATGTAGACATGAGGGCGATTACGGGTTGTCTATCGAAGTCCAGCAAACGAATGACCGCCCTCAGGCTTTTGATGCGGCCAGCTTGTTGCCCGGCCATGTTGAACTAGCTGACGCCCATCTCCCGGATCGGCACACAAGTCGCGATCGGACTTGGGGCAGGCAACAATACGACCAGATCGTCTACGGCGGGTTACCACCCTGGCAGGTCGGAGGCTCGAGGACTGCACCGGCCAAGCCGTCGGTGGCGACGCCAGCTTGAAAGTCGCCGATCACGAAACTCTGCACCAGGTTGTGGCCGAATACGTTGCCGCCGCTGCGATGTCAGATGACATCGCAGCTCGCCACAACCTCGACGACACCGCCCAGCACAGTCTCGTCGGCGTCGTGATCGCGATCGACGATGCCGGTTGCTTCCCGGGCGGCCGCTGCCGTCTCGTCGGCGCCAACCGGGTCGACCTGACGACGTTGCTCGGCATCCTCTTCTCCTTGCAGCGCCGCCACGCTCGCCTTGGCATCTTTAATTAGCAACATCAACTGGAGAGCGTCTGCAGGTGACGGTTCGAACTGGTAGCGGGTGTAGAACCGGCGCGCTTCGTCGTGGAGGGCATGCACAAGGGTGGCGCGGACACCAATTTGTTCGGCGGCTCGCACGCTGCGGGTAATAGCGTCGCGCAGCAGGTTCTCTCCCAGCCCGCAGCCCTGGTGGTTGCTGTCAACGGCGAGGCGCGACAGCAGAATTACCGGCACCGGGTTGGGCATGTTCCGGCGGAACTTGCCGGACAGGTCGGCGTGTGACACCGCTCCAGACGCAAGTGCGTAGTAACCGACGACGCGCCCATCTCTGCACGTGACGAAGCAGCGTGATGCGCCGCCAACGTGGTTGTTCAGGGCACGCGTGCGCAGGTAGTCATCCAGGCTGGGCTCGCCGCTGTCGAAGGTTGCGACGTCGTCGGACTCGCTGATCGGCCGTGGGAGGCTATAACCACTCACGCGTCGGGATCAAACAGCGACGGCTTATCGAACAGTTTCGCCAACGCCGGCTTGTACTGGACAGGCCGGTTGAGCAAGATATCGAATTCAGCCCATGCAGCGTCATCGAGGAGGAAGTGTCGGCGATCTGCGAGTACGTCGCGAGCGTGAGCGACGGTGGCACACACAGTGAAGGTTGTGAGGTCGGTCCCTTCGACCTCGGCGGCACGGCGAATCAATGCGTCCTGCTCAGGCGTCAGGCGCACCGCGAAACGTTCAGACTTCGTAGCCACCTACCTATTGTGTGCCTGATAGGCGTACGCGTCAACGGCGACCACGTGTGATACGGGCAATGGCTGTAACCGGCGGCGGCCGGTGGTGCATGCTGCCACTCCCCTGCGGGGATTTCGCGCCACTGGATTACCCGGCCTTATTATTACCACATAATTCCCTTACTTTACTTAATTTTGGTGTAGCGTCAGCGGTAGTCGAGTGCACGCTGGCGAAAGAGAAAGCCTGTGAATATGGGTTACGGGCAAGTGCCGCAACTGATGCCGATCAGTGACGCGGGGGCGGCCTACAGTCTCATCTACCAACGTGTCGACGCGCTGGTTCGCGGGCGCGATGGCATCGCAGAGCTGGCAGTCCCCGCGTGTCCCGGCTGGACCATCGGACAGGTGATTGCGCACCTGGCTGGCGTTGCCCAGGACATCGTTGCGCTGAATTTGGAAAAGAAGGGCACGGGGCCCTGGGCGGACGCACAGGTCGCGCGGCTGGGCGGACACAGCATCGACGACCTGCTCGACCTGTGGCGGCAGTCGCTGGACTCGGTGTCGGCAAATCTCGCTTTCGCATCCGATGCCGGGGTATGCCAGCTCGTGTTCGACACCTTGACCCATGAGCACGACATCCGCGGCGCGTTGGGTGAGCCAGGTTCGCGCGCCGGTGATCTCGCGTTCAAGGCAGCCCTGGGCTTCGTGACGACGATGGGTGACCAATTCATCCGACAAGCCGGGCTGCCGGCGCTGCGGTTAAGCACTCCCACAATCGGCTCCGTACAACTCGGTGACCTGCACCCCGCACGCGACCTCGTCGCTTTGAGCATCTCCGATTTTGAGGCTTTGCGCGCCTTCGGTGGCCGGCGCAGCGTCGCGCAACTGCTGGCGCTTCCCTGGGACGGTGATCCGGCGAGCCTGATGCCCGTCTTCACTGACGTGCTTCCCGCCTTCACCAACAACGGCTTACGACCACCCGCCGACAACCTCATCGAATAACGACACCGATTCGCGGTCAGCGGAGCCGGTTCGACGCTTTTTCGATTGAGTTATGGACTCGTGAAGGGAATCCCGGCTATGTCGACTGGTGCCTACAGCATGCAGATCGGTGATGCCGACGCGGAACGTTTGCGCCTTCTCGGCCGTTTCTACGATCCGATGTCCTCAGCGTTCCTGGAGGCCGCTGGAGTGCGGCCCGGCGACATCGTCGCCGACCTTGGCTGCGGCCACGGCGGGGTCACGGAGCGAATCGCTGCCCGCGTCGGTGCTGCCGGCCAGGTCTATGCCGTCGACGCCGCACCCGACCAGTTGCGCGTCGCACGCACCAATCTGGCAGACCGAGCCAATGTCACCTTCATCCAAGCGAGCCTTGAAGACGATCCCCTTGGCGGCCGGCACGTCGACTGGGTTTACAGCCGCTTTCTGCTCATGCACGTCAGGGACCTCGACCGCGCACTGAATGCGATGGCCGACATGATCACCGACGAAGGTGGGCTTCTGCTGGAGATCGCCGATGTCGGCAGCCTCACGTTCTCCCCCGCTGATGCCCACAGCGATCTCTGGCGGCCCTGGTGGTACGCGCTCGGCAGAACGCGAGGCCTGTCGTTCGACGTCGCCGACCGAATCACCGAAGCATTACACCGCGCCGGCTTCGCGATCGAGCGCCGCGACCAACACCAACCGATTGCCTCGATAACTCCAGCCAAACTCGTGCACGCCCTGGGATTCGAGCAATGCGCCGGCGCCTACCTGCATGAAGTTGGTGCTCCCCCAGAACACATCGACGCCCACCGCCGCTATATCGATCGCGTACTCCACGACCCCGACGTGACTATCGCCCTCTTCGAAAACACCCAATACATCGCCCGCCGGAACTAGTATCCGCCGAGCGTGACGTGCGGACCCACGGACAACTCGGTCAGCGTTATCGCGCTGATCACCGATTCGTCAGGAAGTTCGGCGGCGTCGATAGCTGTGAGAGCCTGTATGGCGCATCGCCACGGCCGCCGTCCCGGTCACCCCGATGGATCAGGGCACACCGGCGGTAACGTGGCGACCGTGAATTGTTCCCGGATGTCCTCCACCATTGGATTCGCCGCCAGCGTTGCGTGGGCGGTGCTCGCGCTCTCCGCATGCGGATCAGACAAGCCGTCGTCGGCGCCGAGCACGTCCACCGGGCCCGCCAGTGCACCCGCCATGACGGCAGCAGAGTCGCCGACCGCGACCGCCGACGGCGGTTGTCCGACCCAGGCTCCAGGCGATCCCGGTACCCCGGAGTGGACGCTGAGCGGGGCAACCGGCAGCGTGGCGGTGACGGGTTCGACGGATAAGAACGCACCGTTGATCACTGTCACGCAGCCGTTCAGCGTGTCCGAGACTCAGGTCCACACCTTGCACGCCGGGGATGGCCCGGTCGTGGCGCCCACGGCGACCGTGACAGTGTGCTACATGGGCGTTGACGGTCGTGACGGCAAAGTATTCGACAGCTCCTACGAGCGCGGTACTCCGGCGCAGTTTCCCCTCGGCGGCGTCGTACCGGGCTTTCAGAAGGCGATCGCCGGTCAAAAGGTCGGCTCCACCGTCGGTGTCGCGATGAGCTCAGCCGACGGTTACCCCGACGGTATGCCGCAAGCTGGCATCGAGAAGGGCGACAGCCTGATCTTTGCGATCAAGATCATCAGCGCCGGCAGCTGATCACGGCGTCAATCACGTTGCGCGGCATCATCGATCGCCCGGTAGATCCGTTGCGGGCTGACCGGGTGCGCGGTGCCGAGTTGTTGGGCCCACAAGCTCACTCGTAATTCCTCGATCTGCCATGCGATGTCAGCGACGTCGGGTGCGGTGGTGCGTGCTGACGGCAGCGCTCGAATCAGTTGGTCGTAGGCGTCGCGGACCGCGTGCACCGTCGCCATTTTCTCCCGATCGGCGTTGACACCGCCGCTCAACTGGCCAAGGCGGCGCCGGATCGCGGTCAGGTAGCGGGCCAGATTGCGAAGGCGCGCAACGCCGGTCGCGGTCACAAACCCCCGGGGCAGCAGACGATCCAGCTGAGCGCGGACGTCCGCGATCGCCGCAGCTTGCGCATCCGATGGTTCGGTGGGCATCGCCACCTGCACCTCGTGCGCTACGGCCAGCACGTCCTTGACGTCGCCCACCACGGCCGACGTCGCCGCCACCAAAGTCGTGGCGACCCGGTCGCGCAGCGCGGTGAACGCGTCGCGCTTCCAGACCGGTTCGGTGACCATCGCGTCGACGGCGGCGTCCGCGCAGTCGTCGAGAAGAGCGGCAAGTGAGCCGTCGGGATTGCTGCCCAGCAGCAGTCGGGTGCGCGGGTCAAGCTGGCGTTCAATCGCTTTGACCGGTGATGGCACACTCACCCGGATCATCCGTCGCAGGCCGGCGCCCATCGCGTCGGCCTGTTCTCCGGTTGTGGCGAACACGCGTAGGTCCACGGCGTTGCCGGTATCGACAAAGGCGGGATAGCCGCGCACCACGCGTCCCTCGACCATTCGCTGGACCGCCCGGGGCAGATCGTCGAGATCAGCTGGCCAGCTTCGTAATCCGGTGCATTCCAGGTCGCCGGCAACAGCGGTCGCTACAGCCTGACGCGCCGACGCTGCCAGCCTTTGCTGCAATGTCGCGAGGTCTTTTCCCCGTGCGACTTCGGCGCCGTCGGAGGATTCCACGGCGAAGGTCACCCGCAGATGTGCCGGAAGCTTCTCCAGGTCGAAAGCATCGATGGGAACCATAATGCCGGTGCGACGCCGCAATTCACGCTGTAATGCCGCCAGCAGCGAATCCCCGTCCGTCGCCGTTATCCCGGCCAGCACAGCGCGGGCGGTGTCGGGAGCGGGAACAAAGTTGCGGCGCAAGTCTTTCGGCAATGACCTGATCAGGGCGGTGACCAACTCCTCCCGCAATGCGGGAACCTGCCAGGCGAACTCGTCGCCGCCAAGCCGGGCGAGCACGTCGATCGGAATGTGGACGGTAACCCCGTCGTCGGCGGCGCCGGGCTCGAACCGGTAGCTCAATGGCAGCGTGACGTCGCCGGACTGCCAGGTGTCGGGCCGCTCGGCATCGGCGTCGTCGTTGCGTAACAGGTCGTCGCGGCTCAAGGTCAGCAACTCCGGCGTGGTGTGCCGCTGCTTGCGCCACCACGCGTCGAAATGCCGGGCCGAGACTACGTCTGCGGGAATACGGCTGTCGTAGAACGTGAAGACTTCGTCGTCGCTCACCAGGAGGTCGCGACGGCGGGCCCGCTCCTCCAACTCCTCGAGTTCAGCCCGTAGTCGGGCGTTGTCGTGCAAGAAGTGGTGGCGGGTCTGCCAGTCCCCCTCGACGAGTGCGTGTCTGATGAACAACTCGCGCGCCACCGCCGGTTCGATCCGGGCATACCCGACGCGGCGACGGGTGACAAGCGGCAGGCCGTAGAGCGTCGCCCGCTCGTAGGCCATCACCTCGCCCCGCGCTGCGTCCCAATGCGGTTCGCTGTAGCTGCGCTGCACGAGGTCGCCGGCCACCCGCTCGACCACCTCCGGCTGGATACGCGCCGCAGTGCGTCCGAACAACCGGCTGGTCTCGACGAGTTCCGCCACCACCACCCAGCGCGGCGGGCGCTTGCTCAGGACCGACCCCGGCGTCAAGACGAATCGTGAATTGCGAGCTCCGAGAAACTCTTTCGCGTCCTCGCGGCGCATCCCAACGTGCGAGAGCAATCCTGCCAGCAGCGCCGAATGTATTTGTGCGGCGTCGGCCGGCTCAGCGGATTCGACGACGCCGAGATCGCGCGCGATGCCACGCAGCTGCCCGACCAGGTCCTGCCACTCCCGGATCCGGAGATAGTGTAGGAATTCACTGCGGCACATTCGGCGAAATGCGTTGCCGGTAAGAGCGTTTCGTTGTTCCCGCAGATAGTTCCAGAGATTGAGATAAGAGATGAAGTCAGAGTGTTCGTCGGCAAATCGCGCGTGGCTCTGGCGGGCGGCCTCTTCCCGGTCGGCGGGGCGCTCTCGCGGGTCGGGAATCGTCAGCGCCGCGGCCACGATGAGCACCTCGCGCACGCATGCTTCGCTGTCGGCGGCCACAATCATGCGCGCCAACCTCGGGTCCACGGGCAGCCGCGCCAACCGTCGGCCGAGGTCGGTGATCTCGCCCTGCCGGTCGAACGCACCGAGTTCCTGCAGGAGCTGCACACCGTCACCGATGCTGCGCCGGTCCGGTGGGTCCAGGAACGGGAAATTCTGCACATCGCCCAATTCGAGCGCCGCCATCTGCAACAGCACCGCGGCCAAGTTCGTTCGCAGGATCTCGGGGTCGGTGTAGCGCGGCCGAGCGTCGTAATCGTGCTCGGAGTACAGGCGAATGCACACGCCCGGCGCGACGCGACCGCACCGCCCGGCCCGCTGCTGGGCAGAGGCCTGCGAGATCGGTTCGATGGGCAGCCGCTGCACCTTCAATCGCCGGCTGTAGCGCGAGATGCGCGCGCTACCCGGGTCGACGACATACCGGATGCCAGGAACGGTCAGGGATGTCTCGGCGACGTTGGTCGCCAGCACGACGCGGCGCCGAGTGTGCGGCGCGAAGACCTTCTGCTGCTCCGCTGTCGGCAGCCGGGCATATAACGGGAGGACGTCGGTATGCTGCAGGTCGCTCAAAGCCTCAGCGGTGTCGCGGATTTCGCGTTCGCCCGACAAGAACACCAAGACATCTCCGGGTGGTTGCGACTCGAGTTCGTGAATCGCATCCACGATGGCCTCGACCTCATCGCGGATCTGGGTTCGAACGATCTCGTCGTCGGGGTCGTCGGGATTGTCCTGCGCGTCAGAGCGAACCGGTACCTCGAGCGGTCGATACCGGATCTCCACCGGGTAGGTGCGACCCGACACCTCGACCACCGGTGCGCCGCCGAAGTGGTCGGCGAACCGCCGCGGCTCGATGGTGGCCGACGTGACGATCACCTTCAGGTCGGGGCGGCGCGGCAGCAGACCGTGAAGGTAGCCCAGCAGGAAGTCGACGTTGAGGCTGCGTTCGTGCGCCTCGTCGATGATCAGGGTGTCATAGCGCATCAATCGACGGTCGCGCTGAATCTCGGCGAGCAGAATGCCGTCGGTCATCAGCTTGACCAGGGTGCGCTCCCCGGCCCGGTCGTTGAA
>NZ_JBYCLD010000361.1:0-14981 GCF_057473725.1 Mycobacterium sp. TH-M11
CGGATCAGCGCCCACCACTGACCGGGCTCGACCCACGCGGGCGGGTTCACCTCGAAGCTGACGTCGACGGTGCCGCGGGCCGGTAACACCGCACCCACTGCCGCCGGTCCGATCCACTCCCACGTGCCCCAGGGGCTGATCAGGTGGGCCTCCAGACTCAGGTCGGCACCCGCGTCGGTGCCGACGGTGGCGGTCAGCTGGGTCGAACCCCCTGCGGCGACAACGATATCCGTGGGTACGCGGGTCAGGCGGATCAGCGCAGCGTCGTCGGCGCCGCGCACGGAAACCAGCGCGACGTCTTCGACCACCTGACGCCAGGAGGCCGGCACTACGGTATCGGTGACCGCCAACTGCGCTCGCACCGGGTACACGCCGGGTTCGACGCCGGCGGGCACCGTCACGACGATGTCGGCTTCTTGGTGCGCGCAGACCGGCAGTGTGAAGGGCAACGCGGCAGGGCCGGCCGTCCAGCCGGGCGGGCACACCAGTGTCACCGTGCCGGCCAGCGTCGCATCGCTGGCGTCACTGGCTAACGTCAGCCGCAGCGACACCTGCGAATCCGGCTCCGCGGTGAGCCGGACCGGGTGCAGGTGTGCGACCGCGGGTAGTCCGCCCAGCGGCGCCGGTCCACGATTGTGCAGCCAGTAGCGCGCGTACAAGGGCTGCGCGATCTCGGCATCCGGTGCAAGCGCCATGCTTTCGGCATCCAGCAACCGCGGCAGGTCGAACCATGCGAGCGCGGTGCCGATCTGGTTGCCGTGCAACGTGGTCAGCTGGCGGGCCTGTGGCTGCTCCAGCAGATCGGCCGACCGCAGTCCGGACACAGTCCCCAACGGCGAGCGCACGTCGACTTCGGCTTCCCCGCCGCGGGTTTCGACCAACCGGATCGCGACGCGACTCGCGTCGACACGCTGGGCGCTACCGTGCGCCAGCGGGTTTCCGGCCGCCTTGAGCGCGGCCAGCCGCACCGCGCCGACGGGTCCGATCTCCAGCAGCGAGCCGGTCGCGGACAACCCGCCCCGCTCACCCGGCGAGGCGACGGGCAGCAGCGGATGCGAGAACTCGGCACTGCGCTCGGGCACCTCGGCGCGGCGCCAATCACCGCCACCGCAGACCAGCGCATAGTCGAAAGTGTGCGTCCAATGCTGCAATTGGAAGCTGGACCCGTCGGGCGCGGTGCGCCGGGGTTCGTCGATCCAGCTGCCGGACGGCCAGCCGGTGCACGACCGCATCAACGCGGTGTGCAAGGTGCCGTCGGTCTCGACGGCGAAGCTGGGCACTCCGCGGTTGCACAGCGCGACAGTGCGCGATTCGAAGTCCCGCAGGCCAGCCGGGGCATGCTGGTTCACGACGACCTCGGCATCGGCGAGATCGTCGACCACCGCCGCGATGGCCGTGGCGAGATGTGCGTCGTCACGTCCGGCGATCACCAGCACCGGCAGCGCCCGCGCATCCCGTAGGTCGGCGTTCGGAAGCCAGGCTTCGGCCAGCGGGGCGGCAGCGGGCACCCACACCCTGGCACAGCCGGTATCGGCAAGCTGCCGCTCGACCTCGCGGGTGTAGGCGGGATCGGCGCGCGCCAGCACGGACGCGGTAAACGCGCTCTGCCCCAGCGCAACCCGGGTATCAGGCAGGTTGGAGTCGACACCGAGCAGTCCGTAGCGAGGCCGGTCGGCGGTGCTGCAGGTGGCCGTCACCCCGGCGCGCACCAGCGCCACCATCAGGTCGCGGGCCAGCGCACCGCCCACGGCCTCGCTCGCCGTGACCACCTCGGCCACCGATACCGCGCGGACTTGATTGTCGCCGCCGTCACCGACGCGCACCCGCACCGCCGACGACAACCCGAACCAGCCGTAGGCCGGGTTGTCCAGTGTCCAGGGCTGATCGGCGGTATCGACCGACTCAGAGTTGTTGTGCAGCAACGCAAAACCGCGACCGACCACGGCGTCGCCGACTTCGCTCACCGGCATGGCGCCCGGCACCGGGCACGGCCAGCGCAGCCGTAGTAGCCGATCTTCTCCGACGAAGTCGTTGATCGTGGTGGCGCAGTCGACCCGGTCGACCCCGCGCCACAGCGTCAGCGTCTGGCTGTAGCGCAGCATTTCACCGATCCGGCCGTGGACAACCAGCCGCCGGCCCAACGGGCTGCGATAGGCCTGCACCTCCGCCGCGCACTCCGAAGAGCCGACCACCGGCCCCTTGGGCAGCAGATGCCACGGCCCTTCACCACCAGTGGGATGCGCCGGATATTCCTCATAGACGGCCAACTCGTTGCCGACTCGGCCCTCACCGATCAGCTGTTTGCCGTCGCGCACCAGCGAGACCACTGCGCCGCCGCGTGTGGGGTCGACCGACAACCGGTAATGCTCGTTGGCTATCTCGTTGCCCGGCAACGGCTCCCAACCACATTCGGTAACCCCGGCAACCACCCGATAGGACCGCCAACCAAGCGACGGCATGTCGCGGGCCAGCCAGCTGACCGACGCCCCACCGTGCTCGACCACCGCGGGTAACGCCACACCGTTGTGATCGAGCACCTGGACCCCGGCGCCCAGGGGTTCGGCGAACCGGGCGGTGACGATGTCGGTCCGACTGTGCGCCAACGTGTTCCACACCACCACCTCGCCGTCAACCGCACTGGACAGTAACGCCAGCGAGTTGTCCCGGGCCGCCCGGCCCAGCTCCCACGCGTCGCGCCAGCCGGTCAGCAGGTCCAGGTAGACTTGGTCGGACTCCGAGCCGGTGATCGCGTCGTGGTGGGCGCCGTAGGCCAACTGCACCCACGCCTTGGCCAACGCGGCCTGAGGGTACTCAGCGCCGCCGACCAAACCGGCGAACACCGCGAACTTCTCGGCGTCGAGCACCGCGTCCTCGGCGGCGCGGTTGGCCTGCTTGGTGTCGATGAACGACACGTCCTTGCCGGTGTAGATCGGGTTCATGTCGCGGGTCTGCGGTGACGGCGCCCGGCCGCGCTCGTCCAACTCGGCACGCACCGCGGCGAAGAACTCGCGCGGCAACGCGCAGACGAACCGCGGCCAGGTGTACCGCGCGCCCCAGTCACGATGAATCTCGGTGACCCACTTGTTCGGCGGCGTGTAATCGGTGCCGACCGGCAGCAGCACGTTGCGGGTCGACGCGACCTTCTTCAGCTCAGCGAACAGCTCGTAGCAGGCCTGCTCGGCCTCGGTCACCGTGGTCGACTCGTCCATCCACCAGCCGGCCGAGTAATGCGCCGGCATGTAGTGGGTGAGCAGGCCGCGGCCCGACGGCGAGATCCACTCGAACTCGCTGCTGAACTGCATGCCCGAGACACCGCCCTCGCTGTGCATCGGCCCCCACTGGTGGTGCGGCCCGCGGGCCCACGAACTGGACGTGAGCCCCGCGTCGGCGGCCATGCCGGGAAACTGCGGGTCGTGGCCGAACACGTCGAGCTGCCACGCGGTCTTCGGGTCGCCGCCGAGCACGTCACGCTGAAAACCTATGCCGTGCACAAAATTTCGGATTGTCGTCTCGGGATTGGTCAGGTTGGTGTTCGGCTCGTTGTAGGTTCCGCCCATGACCTCCACGCGGCCCTGGCGCATCAGCCGACGCAGATCGGCCCGGTCTTCGGGGTGAGTGTCCCAATACGGCTTGAGGTAGTCGACCTCGGCGAGGACGAACTTGTATTCGGGTTCGCGGCGGGCCATCTCCAGATGCGCGTGGACCAATTCGAAAGCATTGGTTTGACGGGCTTTTCCGGGCGGGTCTTCGGTCCAGAGGCTGGTGTAGGCGCCCTGGGTGTTCCACCAGACCGGGTCGTAGTGGAAGTGGCTGATCATGAACATCGTCCAGCCGGGCTCGGCGACGACGAAGTCGAACGTCGCCGAAGCCGACGCGGCCCGTACCGATGCGGCGCGCCGCTCCCCCAGCACCGGGCGCTGGACCACCACCGGGACTTCGACGACACCCTGGCCAATCGCGGTACCGCGCAGCCCGTCGCCGTCGACCCGAACCTCAACCGGCTCGGCAAAGCCGTCCAATGCCACTCGAACCAGCTGCACCGGCGCATCCGCCGGGCCGATGAAAAGTTCGGTCGACTCCGCCGACGTCACCCGCATTCCCGCACCCTACGACGTCGACGTCACCCACGGGTGGAAGGCTTGGCACACGTCAGTCGAAAGGGATCGCCGATGCCCGCACTCGCCTCGCCCGTCGCCGATGAACGCAGCGCGCTGCGCGAGTACCTCGCCTACCACCAGAACGCGTTTTTCGCGGTGGCCTACGGCCTGACCGACGAGCAGGCCCGCTCGCGCCCGACCGTCAGCGACTTGTCGATCGGCGGGCTGATCAAGCACTGCACCGCCATGCAGCACACCTGGATGTCACGGGTGGCGGCCGCACCCGAGGCCCCGCCACGCGATCCCCGCCCGTTCGACGAGATCGCCCAGGATTTCGCCGACCAGCACGTGATGCGGGCCGAGGAGACGCTCGACGGGCTGCTGGAGAAGTTCAAGACCGAGAGCGCCACCGCGCTGCGGCTTGTCGAGACGGCCGATCTGTCCGCGAAAGTGCCAGTGCCGCAAGATATTCCGTGGTTGCCGAAAGGCATCAAGGATTGGTCGGTGCGGTGGGTGATCCTGCACGTGATCAACGAGCTGACCCGGCATGCCGGCCACGCCGACATCATCCGCGAAGGCATCGACGGCGCCACCATGTACGAGCTGCTGGCCGCGCTGGAGGGCTGGTCGATCGACGGCTGGGTGCAGCCGTGGACCAAAAAGCCGGACCAGGGCGATGCAGACTCGTAGCGGCCTGACGCACAACGGTGCCGTCGAGCTGTACTACGAAGACCTCGGCGACACCGCCGATCCCGCTGTGTTGTTGATCATGGGCCTGGGCGCCCAGCTGCCGATGTGGCCGGACGGCTTCTGTGCCCAACTGGTCGACGCGGGGTATCGGGTGATCCGCTTCGACCATCGCGACACCGGGCTGTCGGCCAAGATGCACGGGATGCGCGCCGCCGGGTCGGTCTACCGCCGCGTTGGGCGCTACCTGGTCGGGCGGCGCAGCGAGGTGCCCTACACGCTCGAGGACATGACGGCCGACGCAGTCGGACTGCTCGACCACCTCGACGTCGGGCGGGCGCACATCGTCGGCGCCTCGATGGGCGGGATGATCGCGCAGATCCTGGCCGCCACCGAGCCGGATCGGGTCGCGTCGCTGGCCATCATCATGTCCACCACCGGCAAGCCGTTCTCCCGGCTGCCGGCTTGGCGGGTGATCCGGCTGGCGTTCAACGCGCCCGCCGGCGATGCCTCCGCGGAGGAGAAGCTGGCGTTCGAGGTGCGCAACGTCGCGGTGTTCAACGGCCCCAACTACCTGCCGCCGGAGTCCGAGCTGCGGCGTCGGGTCCGGGAACTGGCAGAGCGGTCCACGTATCCAGCCGGCCTGCTGCGCCAGTTCGACGCCGTACTGGGCACCGGCAGCCTGCTGCGCTTCAGCAAGGCGGTCACCGCGCCGACGGTGGTGGTGCACGGCTCGCACGACCCCATGCTGCGGCCCCGCAACGGCCGGGCGGTCGCCGCCGCCATTCCGGGCGCCCGCTTCGTGGTGATCGACGGTATGGGCCACGACCTGCCCGAACCGGTGTGGCGGCCGATCGTCGAGACGCTGACCGAGAATTTCGCGCGCTAGCTCAACCGCGAGCGTGCGTGTCTGTACGGCGGCACGCCGCGCGAGGCGTACAACTGTGCGCGCTCGCGCGTCGAAGCCGACCCTTTGACCTGCGTGATTCGGTACCGACCTGGGCGATTTGAGACACTGCAGCAATGAGTTCCAACAACCACCGCGGAGTTGCCAGGCTTGACCGGGTACCACTACCGGTCGAGGCGGCGCGCATCGGCGCCACCGGTTGGCAGCTCACCCGCACCGCAGCCCGCATCCTGACCACGCTGACCGGCAAGGGACCGCTACCGCAGAAGGTCATCAGGCAACTCCCCCAGACCTTCGCCGACCTGGGCCCGACCTACGTCAAGTTCGGCCAGATCATCGCCTCCAGCCCGGGCGCGTTCGGCGAGGAGCTGTCCCGCGAATTCCGCGGCCTGCTCGACCGCGTTCCCCCGGCCGACAAAGACCAGGTCCACAAGCTGTTCAAAGAGGAGCTCGGCGGCGACCCGGCCGATCTGTTCGCCCACTTCGACGAGGAGCCGTTCGCCTCGGCGTCGATCGCCCAGGTGCACTACGCCACGCTGCACAGCGGCGAAGAGGTCGTGGTCAAGATCCAGCGGCCGGGCATCCGCCGCCGGGTGGCCGCCGACCTGCAGATCCTCAAGCGTTTCGCCCAAGCCGTCGAGCTGGCCAAGCTGGGCCGCCGGCTGTCCGCCCAGGACGTGGTCGCGGACTTCTCCGACAACCTGGCCGAGGAGCTGAGCTTCCGCCTCGAGGCGCAGTCGATGGAGGCCTGGGTCTCGCACCTGCACGCGTCGCCGCTCGGCCGCAACATCCGGGTTCCGCAGGTGTACTGGGATCTGACCTCGGAGAAGGTGCTGACCATGGAGCGGGTGCAGGGCATCCGCATCGACGACGTCGCCGCGATCCGCAAGGCCGGCTTCGACGGCACCGAGCTGGTCAAGGCGCTGCTGTTCAGCCTCTTCGAGGGCGGGCTGCGGCACGGGCTGTTCCACGGCGACCTGCACGCCGGCAACCTCTACGTCGACGACAAGGGCCGGATCGTGTTCTTCGATTTCGGCATCATGGGCCGCATCGACCCGCGGACCCGCTGGCTGCTGCGCGAACTGGTGCACGCGCTGCTGGTGAAGAAGGACCACGCCGCGGCCGGCAAGATCGTCGTGCTGATGGGCGCCGTGGGCACCATGCGGCCCGAGGCCGAGGCCGCGAAGGACCTGGAGCGCTTTGCCACCCCGCTGACCATGTCCACCCTCGGCGACCTGTCCTACGCCGACATCGGCAAGCAGCTGTCGGCGCTGGCCGATGCCTACGACGTCAAGCTGCCACGCGAGCTGGTGCTGATCGGCAAGCAGTTCCTCTACGTCGAGCGCTACATGAAGCTGCTGGCGCCCAAGTGGCAGATGATGTCCGACCCACAGCTCACCGGTTATTTCGCCAACTTCATGGTCGAGGTCGCCCGGGAGCACAACGAAGCGGAACTAGAGGCCTAACAGCATGCACATCCGCACCGGCACAGCACGTTCGGGCGATCTGGACATCTACTACGAGGACATGGGTGAGCCGACCGATCCGGCTGTCCTGCTGATCATGGGCCTGGGCTCGCAGCTGCTGCTGTGGCGGATGGGCTTCTGCGAGAAGCTGGTCGCCCAGGGCCTGCGGGTAATCCGCTACGACAACCGCGACGTCGGGCTGTCCACGAAAACCGAGCGACGTAGCAACGGCGGGGCGCTGATCCCCAGCCTGCTCAAGTTCTGGCTCGGCATTCCCGGCACAGCGGACTACCGGCTCGAGGACATGGCCGACGACGCCGCCGCGGTCCTCGACCACCTCGAGATCGACCACGCGCACATCGTCGGCGCGTCGATGGGCGGCATGATCGCCCAGATCTTCGCGGCGCGACACAAAAAGCTCACCCGGTCGCTGGCGGTGGTGTTCTCCAGCAACAACCGGGCTTTCCTGCCGCCGCCACACCCGCAGGCACTGTTGGCGGTGCTGCGGGGCCCGTCACCGCATTCGCCAATCGAGGTGATCGTCGACTACTCCGTGAAGGTCTGGCGGATCATCGGCAGCCCGCGCTACCCGGCACCCGAGCAACGGCTACGCGACGAGGCGATCGAAGGCTACGAGCGGTGCTACTACCCGTGGGGAACGGCACGGCATTTCGGCGCGATCCTGGCCAGCGGCAGCCTGGCGCCCTACGACCGGCAGATCAGCGCACCGACCGTCGTCCTGCACGGTACGGCCGACAAACTGCAACGACCGTTCGGCGGCAAAGTGGTAGCCCGGACGATCCCGGGTGCTCGCCTGCGGTTGTTCGACGGCATGGGCCACGACTTGCCCGAAGAGCTGTGGGACGACATCATCAGCGAGCTGACGAGCACGTTTGCCCTGGCCTGAGCCACCGCTTCCGGGATTCGGCCTGACCATGCCCATCGACTAGCATGACTCACGGATCGCCGGGGGGCTGGCACTCCGCCCAGCGCGGGCGGACACCACGACAAATCCAGGAAGGCGCGTTGCGCTATGGCAGACAAGCTGAGGCCGCATTTCGAAGACGTCCAGGCCCACTACGACCTGTCCGACGAGTTCTTCGCACTCTTCCTCGACCCGAGCCAGACCTACAGCTGCGCGTACTTCGAGAAAGACGACTACACGCTGGAGCAGGCGCAGCAGGCCAAGGTCGACCTGGCGCTGGGCAAGCTCGGCCTGCAACCCGGGATGACGCTACTGGACGTCGGCTGCGGCTGGGGCAGCACGATGCGTCGCGCCGTCGAGAAGTACGACGTGAACGTCATCGGCCTGACGCTGTCCAAGAACCAGGCCGGATATGCCCAACAGACGCTCGACGCGATGGACAGCCCCCGCAGCAAGGAAGTCCGCCTGGCCGGCTGGGAGGAGTTCCACGAGCCGGTGGACCGCATCGTGTCGATCGGCGCGTTCGAGCACTTCGGCCACGACCGCTACGACGACTTCTTCACGATGGCCAACAATGCCCTGCCCGACGACGGGGTGATGCTGCTGCACACGATCACCGGGCTGACCCCGGCGCAGATGACCGAACGCGGCATGCCGCTGACGTTCGAGCTGGCCCGATTCATGAAATTCATCGTCGACGAGATCTTCCCCGGTGGCCGGTTGCCATCGATCGAGATGGTCGAGGAGCGCTCCGCCAAGGGCGGCTTCACGCTGACCCGCCGCCAATCGCTGCAGCCGCACTACGCCCGCACGCTGGACTGTTGGTCGGCGGCGCTGGAGGCGCACAAGGACGAGGCCATCGAGATCCAGTCGCAGGAGATGTACGACCGCTACATGCATTATTTGACTGGGTGCGCCAAGGCATTCCGGGTGGGATACATCGACGTCAACCAGTTCACGCTGGAGAAGTAGTCGACACAAGCACGTTGAACAACGACGTTGTTGCTTCGTCGGCTGGTTGAGCCGGGTATTGTGCTCACGCAACCTGGGTGCGGTTCAAGCCCGGGCAGTAGGAAAGGGTTAACACACGCTGATGCCTGAAAAAGATGGCCCGATTCAGACACGGACGCGGCCGGAGGACATCCAGGCCCACTACGACCTATCCGACGATTTCTTCGGACTATTTCAGGACCCGACGCGGACCTACAGCAGCGCCTACTTCACCCGCGACGACCAGTCGCTCGAGGAAGCGCAGATCGCCAAAGTCGACCTGAACCTTGACCAACTCGACCTCAGGCCCGGCATGACGCTGCTCGACATCGGCTGCGGCTGGGGCACCACCATGCGCCGCGCGGTGGAGAAGTACGACGTCAACGTCATCGGGCTCACGCTGTCCAACAACCAGCACGCCCGCGCTCAGCAGGTTCTGAACAGCATCGACACCGACCGCTCGCGCACGGTTCTGTTGCAGGGTTGGGAGGACTTCCACCAGCCGGTCGATCGGATCGTGTCGATCGAGGCGTTCGAACACTTCGGCTTCGAGAACTACGACCACTTCTTCAAAAACACCTTCAACATCATGCCCGAAGACGGGCGGATGACCGTGCAGAGCAGCGTGGCCTACCACCCGTACGACTTGAACGCGCGTGGCAAGAAGGTCACTTTCGAGACGGCCCGGTTCATCAAGTTCATCCTCACCGAGATCTTCCCCGGCGGCCGCCTGCCGTCCACCGGCATGATGGTCGAGCACGGCGAGAAGGCGGGTTTCGTTGTGCCCGAGCCGATTTCGCTGCGGGAAAGCTACATCAAGACCCTGCATCTGTGGGGTGACGCGCTGGAGGCCAATAAAGACAAGGCCGTCGAGATCCAGTCCGAAGAGGTCTACGAGCGCTACATGAAGTATCTGCGTGGCTGCGAGTTCTACTTCTCCGAGGAGATGCTCGACGTCAGCCTCGTCACCTACCTGAAGCCCGGTGCCGCTGCCTGACCCGAGAGTGCAACTACCTACGCATTGCCCGAGAGGGCCTGTCGGTGGGAGCACTCGCGAGCATCACGAGTGGTTGCGCTGACCCAGTTCGCCGCCGAGATACAGCGCCCGGCACGCCTGCCGGGCGAGTTTGCCGCTGGTGGTTCGCGGGATGACGCCGGCCGCCACCAGTTGCACGTCGGCCAGCGGCAGGTTGTGCCGGCGTGACACCGCAGCGCGAATGGCGTCGATGACCGGTTGCAGATCATCCCGGCCGGCCCCCGGTGCGCGTTCGGCGACGATCACGACGCGTTCGCCGACCTCGTCGGCGGGCACCGAAAACGCTGCAACATAACCCGATCGGACTTTCGGCGACGCCTCCGCCGTAGTGGCCTCGATGTCCTGCGGGTAGTGGTTGCGGCCATCGATGATGATCATGTCTTTGATGCGCCCGGTGATGTGAAGCTCACCATCGAGGTAGACACCGAGGTCGCCGGTGCGCAGCCAAGTCGCATCGCTCGGCGCCCCGTCGGCATGACTGCCGACCGGCAGACGGCATTGCAGCTTGTTACCGAAGACGCGTTCGGTCTCATCGGGTCGCGCCCAATAGCCCCGCCCGATGTTGTTGCCGTGCAACCAGATCTCGCCGACTTCACCGTCGGGCACTTCGACTTCGGTCTCGGTGTTGACGATGACGCCCCATTGGCTGCGGGCGACGCGACCGCACGACACCGACGCGATCGCGTTGGGCGCATCGTGCGAGACCCGAACCGCGCGATCTCGGCCCAGCTCCTCGCGATCGAGGTAGACCACCGTCGCTGCGGCGGTGAGGTCGATGGTCGAGACGAACAGCGTCGCCTCGGCCATACCGTAGGACGGCTTGACCGCGGTGCGCGGCAACCCGTACGGGCCGAACGTGGCGTTGAATTTCTCGATCGAGCCGATCCGGACCGGCTCGGACCCGTTGATCAGCGACACCACATTGGTCAGGTCGAGATTTTCGCCCTCGTCGGGACGCCCACGCTCGACGGCCAATTCGAAGGCGAAGTTGGGGGCCGCGGCGAACGTCGGGCCGTGCTTGGACTCCGCGGCCAACTGACGCATCCACCGTTGGGGCCGCCGGACGAACGACGTCGGCGACATCAGCGTGACCTGGGTGCCGAACACCGCCACGCACACGATCATCAGCAGGCCCATATCGTGGTAAAGCGGCAACCAGCTCACACTACGGATATCCCAGTCGATGCCGGTGGAGATCACCATCTGCAGCACATTGGTGCCGATCGCGCGGTGGGTGATCTCCACCCCGACCGGTGAGCGCGTCGATCCCGACGTGTATTGCAGGTAGGCGATGTCGTCGGTGTCGAGATGAACCGGCTGGAACGTGGCGCCCACCGAGTCGGGAACCTCGTCGATCGCGATGACCCGTGGTCGGCTGTCGCGCGGCAGCGAGCGGACAAATTCGCCCACCGCGGCGGCAGCGGCGGCGGTGGTCAACACCACCGCTGGCTTCGCGTCACCCAACACCGCGTCGAGGCGTTCGGCGTGGCCCGGAAACTCCGGGGCGAACAGTGGCACGGCGATGGCGCCGGCCTTGATCGCGGCGAAGAAGCCGACGATGTAGTCGATGCCCTGCGGCGCCAGGATCGCCACCCGATCACCCCGCGCGGCGACCTGTTGCAGCCGGGCGCCGATGGCCCGCAGCCTCGCACCCAGCTGCGCCCAGGTCAGCTCGATCATCGTGCCGTCGGCATCGTGGGCGAAGTCGAGGTAGCGGTAAGCGACGTCATCGCCGATGTCGGCGATGTGGCGGTCCAGAAATGTCACCACGTTGACGCCGTCGGGCAGCACGATGTTGCCGTCCGCGTCGAGATAATCGGTCAGCTGCGGCCGATCGATCCGACTGCTGGCCTTTTTCCTAAAGGCATCCGCCATGACGAAATTCTAAGAGATGAGGGTTCCGTTCACCCGCAGCGATCGCCGGTGAACGGCAACACATTTACGCCTCGGCGAAGTTACGGGTGACCGCCGGGTCGACCGGGATGCCGGGTCCAGTGGTCGTCGACACCGTGATCTTCTTCAGGTAGCGCCCCTTCGACGACGACGGCTTGTGTCGCAGCACCTCGTCGATCGCAGCGCCGTAGTTCTCGACCAGCTGCTTGGAGTCGAAGGAGGCCTTGCCGATCACGAAGTGCAGGTTCGCCTGCTTGTCGACGCGGAAGTTGATCTTTCCGCCCTTGATGTCGTTGACCGCTTTGGTGACGTCCGGGGTGACCGTACCGGTCTTGGGGTTCGGCATCAGGCCGCGCGGGCCGAGGATGCGCGCGATCCGGCCGACCTTGGCCATCTGGTCCGGGGTCGCGATCGCGGCGTCGAAGTCAAGGAAGCCGCCCTGGATCTTTTCGATCAGGTCGTCGCTGCCAACCACGTCGGCGCCGGCCGCGGCGGCTTCTTCGGCCTTCTCGCCGACCGCGAAGACCGCGACGCGCGCCGTCTTGCCGGTGCCGTGCGGGAGGTTGACCGTGCCGCGGACCATCTGGTCGGCCTTGCGGGGGTCCACGCCGAGCCGGATGGCAACCTCAACCGTCGCGTCCTGCTTCGTCGAGGACGTCTCCTTGGCCAGGTTCGCGGCTTGCAAGGGGGTGTAGAGGCTGTCGCGGTCGATCTTCTCCAGTGCCGCGCGGTAGGCCTTGCTGTTCTTGCTCATTGGTGCATCCAATCTGGTGTTGGGTTGTGGTGTGCGGGCCGAAGCTGGCCCTCCCACGGGATTGCATTCGTCGGACTCCTCAGCGGGACCACCCGCATCGTCGTCCGACGGGGAGCCGTCTATTCGACGGTGATGCCCATCGACCGGGCGGTCCCGGCGATGATCTTGGCGGCCGCGTCGATGTCGTTGGCGTTGAGGTCGGCCTTCTTCGTCTCGGCGATCTCGCGGACCTGGTCCCAGGTGACCTTGGCGACCTTGGTCTTGTGCGGCTCCGCCGAGCCCTTGCCCACCTGGGCGGCCTTGAGCAGCAGCCGGGCAGCCGGCGGCGTCTTCAACGCGAACGTGAAGCTGCGGTCCTCATAGACGGTGATCTCCACTGGGACGACGTTGCCGCGCTGGGAGTCCGTCGCGGCGTTGTACGCCTTGCAGAACTCCATGATGTTGACGCCGTGCTGGCCGAGCGCCGGACCGACCGGCGGCGCGGGATTGGCCTCGCCGGCCTTGATCTGCAGCTTGATCAGCCCAGCGACCTTCTTCTTCGGGGGCATGAGTGTGGGTGTTCCTTTCGTGACTTCTAAATCTTCGAGACCTGGGTGAAGCCCAGTTCCACAGGTGTTTCGCGGCCGAAGATGGACACCAGCACCTTGAGTTTCTGTTGTTCGGCGTTGACCTCGTTGATCGTCGCCGGCAGCGTGGCGAACGGCCCGTCCATGACGGTGACCGACTCGCCGACCTCGTAGTCCACCTCGACCACGGGACGTTCCAGACCGCCTTCGCTGGCCGCGGACGCGGCGGCGGCAGTGCCCTTGGCGGGCTTCTTGGCGGCCCCCTGCGGAAGCAGGAACTTCACCACATCGTTGAGCGTCAGCGCCGACGGCTTGGAGGTCGCGCCGACGAACCCGGTGACGCCGGGGGTGTTGCGCACCGCGCTCCAGGACTCGTCGGTCAGGTCCATGCGCACCAGGATGTAGCCCGGCAGCACCTTGCGGTTGACCTGCTTGCGCTGGCCGTTCTTGATCTCGGTGACCTCTTCGGTGGGCACCTCCACCTGGAAGATGTAGTCGCCGACGTCCAGGTTCTGCACGCGGGTTTCGAGGTTGGCTTTCACCTTGTTCTCGTAACCGGCGTAGGAGTGGATGACATACCAGTCGCCGGGCTTGGACCGCAGCTCGGCCTTCAACGCGACGGCGGGATCGACATCTTCGTCTTGCGCCGGCTCCGCGGGTGCGACCGCGGGCGCCTGGGCGGCCTCGTCGGCCGATGCTTCGACACCAGCCGTCTCGGCTGCAGTGTCGGCGGTGGCCTCGTGCAGCGCGGCCTCGATGTCGACCGTCTCACCCACCGGCAGGTCGCCGTCGGAGGTAGTCACGGTTTTATGGTCCTTCCTTTATTTCAGCGCTTGATGGACTTCAGGGAGCTCAGCCGAATACCAGCAGCACCAGCTTGGCCAAGCCCAGATCCACCAGGCCGATCAACGTCACCATGAACACCAGGAACGCCAGCACCACCGAGGTGTAGGAGCTCATCTGCTTGCGGTTGGGCCAGATGACCTTGCGCAGCTCGCCAACGACCTGCTTGAGGTAGGTGAGGACGAACACGAAGGGGTTGGTCGACGGCTCGCCGGACTTGGCCTTCTTGGGCTTTTTCGCCCTCTTGGCCGTGGTGTCGCTGTCGTCGGCGTCGCTTTCGGTGAGCTCCACAGCACCAGTCGCCTGATCTGACTCAGCGCGCTGACGGGATCGCTTTCCGGTGGGTCGTTGCGGGCGCGTCACGACGGCCGTACGACCGCCTTGCTCGTCGTCGGATCCGCTGCCGTCGGCTGCGGCGTCGGCATCGACGCGTTCGTCGCTCACCGCATGCTCCTTCGTTCCATCGTGCGTGGTGGACACCTTCCAGTGTCCACCATCTCAGGTCCGGCTCCTCCACGGGCCATACCGGCCCGCATCGTCACCGAACGCATTGCAGGGGCGACAGGACTTGAACCTGCAACCTGCGGTTTTGGAGACCGCTGCTCTGCCAATTGAGCTACGCCCCTTCGCTGGTTGGCAGGCCAACCTGCGCGTGTCGCGGCCTTCGGTGGACGCGCGCTTCGCCCACCGAAGGGAAAATACGCTTGTCCTGGGAAAACCCCGAGGTCTGAGTGTAGCGCGGAGCAGGTGTCAGGTACTAATCACGCGGTCCTGACAACCTGGCCGCTCTCCATGTCCCACTTGAGGTTGACCGAGT
>NZ_JBYCLD010000362.1:0-4613 GCF_057473725.1 Mycobacterium sp. TH-M11
AGCACCACCCGGTAGCTGCGCAGCCGCGGGTCCAGCCGCGCGATGCGCTCCAGGTAGATCTCCAGCAAGGCCGGGGCGGTGACGGTGGCCGCAGCCAGCATCCGCGCCTGCTCGGCCGCTCCCGCGAAGGCCAGGTCAGCGACGTCCACGTCGAACAAGGCTACTCACGTGGCCGGGCCGGCGGACCGCTACGGTGGCGACATGTCGTGTGTGTTCTGTGCGATCGTCGCCGACCAGGCTCCCGCCATCCGGATCTATGAAGACGACGACTATCTGGCCTTCCTCGACATCCGGCCGTTCACCCGCGGCCACACCCTGGTAGTGCCCAAGCAGCACTCGGTGGATCTCACCGACACCCCGCCCGAAACCCTGGCCGGCATGGCCGTGATCGGACAGCGCATCGCCAGAGCGGCCCGCGCGACCGAGTTGGCTGATGCCACCAATATTGCGATCAACGACGGCCGGGCGGCGTTTCAGACGGTGTTTCACATCCACCTGCATGTACTACCGCGGCGTACCGGCGACAAGCTGTCGGTCGCCAAGGGGTTGCTACTACGCCGGGATCCCGACCGCGAGTCGACCGGCCGGGTCTTGCGGGCGGCGCTGGCCGAGATCGACGCCGCCGGCTGACGCCCGCTTAAGCCTTCGCGCCGAACGTGTAACCAGTGCGAGATTTCCGGCGTTGTTTCGCACCGAGTGCACGCTCGGCGCGAGAAGTCCGTTAGAACAGCTCCTTGGCGAGCAGTTCCAGCGTCGTCTCGCGCGCGGGGGCAGTCGCGGGGTCGGCGCCGCGGTGCGCCGACGCGACGGGATGCACCATCACCTCGTCGACGCCGAACTGCTGTGCCAACACGCGCACTTGCTCGGCGGCCTCCGCGGGCGATCCGACCACGGCTCGCTTAAGCCCGCTGTCGACGATGTGCTGCTCCTGTGGCGTCAGCGTGGCGCCGCGAATGTCCTCCACCAGCTCCACCGGCCCCAAGGGTTGACCGGTCCGCAGCCGGGCCATCATGTGCAGGTTCGGCATCATCAAAGCCGTTGCCTCGTCGCGGGTCTCGGCCACCGCGGCGTTGACGGTCAAGAAGGTCACCGGCTCGGCGGCCAGCTCGCTGGGCACGAACTGTGATCGGTAGACCGCCAGCGCCTCCTCGGTGCCCTGGCCGGAGAAGTGGTGGGCGAACACGTAGGGCAGGCCCTTGGCGGCGGCCAGTCGCGCGGAGTACATCGACGACCCGAGCAGCCACAGCCGCGGCTCGCCGGCCGCGGCGGGGGTGGCCTTGAGGATGTAGTCGCCGTCGCGCAGTTGCACCGACACACCCGTGGTGCTCATCATCGCGCGCACCTGGTCGAGGTAGTTCGGAAACTGGTCGATGTCGCGATCGTCGCGCCCGGCCGGTCCGCGCAGCATGTACGACGTCACCGGATCTGAGCCGGGCGCCCGACCGATGCCGAGGTCGATACGGCCCGGCGCCGCGGCTTCCAACAGGGCGAACTGCTCGGCGACCGCCAGCGGCGCATGGTTGGGCAGCATCACGCCGCCGGAGCCCAGCCGTATCCGGACGGTCTGCGCCGCGAGATACGCGATCAGCACCGGCGGACTCGTCGCACCGACCGAAGGCATGTTGTGGTGTTCGGCGACCCAGTAGCGGGTGAACCCCAGCCGGTCGGCGGTCTGGGCCAGGCTCACCGTGGCTGCCAGCGCATCCGCGGTGGTCTGGTCGGTGCGGACCGGGACGAGATCGAGGACTGAAAGCCGCATGGGCAAGTCAACGCCTCCCGTCTGCCCAACGTTCCCTGCTAACCGGCGATCGAGTCCCGCACATCCAGGACAGCCAGATCCGCCGCAGCACGCCCAGCACCCCAACCGGCGCCGCTGGACGCCGATACCGAACGAGCCACAGTCGAGGGAAACATCTGCTCGGTCAATTCATCTGCGACCCGACTGGTGGCAGCCAGCACGGGAAGTAGTCGCTCATCACGCTTGACCTCTGCGGTCACTGACGCGCTCGCACTTTCGAGTCGTTCGCCGATGCGACGGGCGTAAGCGATAAGAAATGACTGGCGAAATGCCCGGGTGCGAGTCTGCTCACCGGGCCGGCTCTGTCGTCCAAGTCCGATCATGGCTCGATTAGCTTGGACTAGAAGGGAAGTCATGAGCAACTCGACCAACCGGAGATCGGTTTCGGATCCGACGACAGTAACGAATCCGAGTCCTTCAGTCCAGACTGCGCGGCACCTGTTCGCTTGGCTCACCACCTGCACCAGCACCGCCTTGGGCGCGGCGTACGGGTTGTCAATCCATATCCGCCGAGCAACCGCGATTGGCGCATGCCCGCGGCCGTAGTCGGCTACGGCCTCTTGAAGCGAGTGCCTACTCATCAGTTCCTGAGCCTTCGCCGACAGCGCCTCCGCCTCTTCGACGAATTCGGTGGCCTCGGCCTTCGCCAGCAACGCTCGTACCCGGGCGTAGACCTTGTCATCGACGTCACGTACCACCGCTGGGGCGTGACGGTAAGCGCCAGGCAACGGCAGCACCGCTGTCAGCACAGGAACTCTCCCGAGAAAGTTCAGCACTTTGACGACGACGGTCATGGCGGCTACTCGTTCGACGCTGTGTGCCTCCGCCCAGCGCCACATCTGCGGGGCCAGGGTTGCCGAATCGATGTTGGTGGAGATGTCCGCGAGCCCGGCACGCCATGTCGGGTGGAGTGTCACTGCGGCGTAGCGCCGAGACTCTAGAACCATGGCCTCGTCCAGGTATTGGAGCCCGGCGGGTTCGAGCCGACGCCGCGCCAGCTGGTGCAGATCCGACGGAGTCCAGCCGTGCGCCCACGCCGCGGCGATGGCCTCGTTGACGGCTATGTCCGCAGCAACGGCGAGATCGTTCGCGAATTCTCGGTACTCGTCAAACAATTCGGCTGCGTGATGCGAAGCGTGGTTGTCCGGACACGATGCTGCGTTGCTCAACGCGAAAACGAGGAGGTCAAGGAGGATCGCCCGGTCGGGTCCGGGGTCGAATCTTCCGCGTTCACGTCCGGCCGCGGCACGGCGCCGACTCTTTTGCTTGGCTGTTCGCCTCTCTCGATTACGTCTGCCCATGCCCCCGGAGTCTGCCCAACGGGTCCGACACTGTTGAGCAGGCGCGCCGCGGGCATCGGGGCGTTACTGCACAATCCGGTAATCGACTCCAAGGACGCGGTAGGTGCGCTCGGCCCGACGATCACGAGTCAACAAGCGGCTGCCATTGCTCAGAGCCGCCTGGCCGACGAGAGCGTCATAGGTCGATCCGCCGACGATATCCAGGGCGGCCAGGCGCTCACGAAGCTCGTCGGTCGAGGCTGCATCGAGCCAACATGCTTCTGGGAACGCTTCCGCCAACACGCCTGCCGCTTGGCTCGCGCTCAGCCGCAGCGAGACCGGTAGGCGGGTGAGAACCGAGTATGTCTCGAACACCGCGTGTCCGGCCAGCGCCGGGCGGAGATTCAACAGTGCTTGTCGGCAGGCCGAATGCGCCTGGTGGGTCGGATCAAGAGCGGCCACCGCAACGCTCGTGTCGCAGGCCCACAGCTCACCGTTGGATGTCATCGCGAAGTCGGCGCACATCGTCGTCTGTCAGCACGGCACCCTCGATGGCTTCGAGGATCGGCATACCGTCACGCGTTTCGACTGCGCGCTGACGCCGCTGAACGGGTTCGAGCCTCAAGCCGGCTCCGTCGGGAATCAGTTCTAGTTCGGTCTCTGGCGTAATTCCCAATGCCGTGCGCATCGCTTTGGGGATAACGACGCGTCCCACCCGGTCGATCGTTACGTACATAACCATCATTGTGCCATCCAAATGGCAAATTGGTAATACGTAGCCATCAGACGTCACCCATTTGCGAGCTTCTTCGCCTGGGCGAAGATGTCGTCGAGCATCGCCGGGGTCAGCTTTCCGGTGAACGTGTTCTGTTGGCTGGGGTGATAGCAGCCCAGCAGCGTCACCTCGCCGTGACCGGCTTGCATCGTCGCGGTGGCCGCGTGGCCGAACTTCGGCTGCGGCCGGGGCACCTGGCCGCCGGTCGCGCGAACCATGTCCAGCGCGGAGCGCCACCCGAATGCGCCCAGCGCCACGATCACCCGGGTGTCACCACCGACCAGCCGCCACTCGGCGGTCAGCCACGGCGCGCAGGTCGACCGCTCGGCCGGCGTTGGCGCGTTGGCCGGCGGAGCGCATCGCACCGCGGCTGCCACCCGAATAGCGTTGAGCTGCAAGCCGTCTGCGGCGTCGACAGCGATCGGCGAACTCGCCAAACCTGCCCGGTGCAGCGCGGCGTACAAGAAGTCCCCGGAGCGGTCGCCGGTGAAGACCCGGCCGGTCCGGTTGGCGCCGTTGGCCGCCGGGGCCAGGCCGACGACGATGATGCGGGGCTTCGAGTCGCCCCAGCCCGGAACCGGTCGGCCCCAGTACGGTTGGTCGGCGAACGAGCGCCGCTTGGTCAGCGCCGACTCTTCGCGCCACCCCACCAGCCGCGGGCAGGCCCGGCACACCGTTATCTCGGCGTCGAGTTGCTCGAGCGAGGTGGCGGCCGCGGCCATCGCGTGGACCTGGGCAGCGTCGGATGCCACCGCGGTGC
>NZ_JBYCLD010000363.1:0-3330 GCF_057473725.1 Mycobacterium sp. TH-M11
TGGGCCCGCAATTCATCGAGCGACGGTGGGGTGGCCCCGTCGGCCACCACGACGGCGGCCGCCACCCGCTGGCCCAGTCGCTGGTCGGACACCCCGAACACCGCGCAGTCGGCCACCGCGGGATGGGTCCGCAACACCGCCTCGACCGGCTGCGGCAACACCGTCAACCCGCCGGTGCTGATCGCGTCGTCGATCCGGCCCAGCACACGGAGTACGCCTGAATTATCAACGACGCCAATGTCATCGGTGCGAAACCAGCCGGGCTCGGCGAACGGGTCGGGGTCGGGCGGGTTGCGGTAGCCCTTGGCCAGTGTCGCGCCGCCGATCACGATCCGTCCGGCGTCGATACGCACCTGGACTCCGTCGAGCGGTACGCCGTCGTACACGCAGCCGCCGGCGGTCTCGCTCATCCCGTAGGTGCAGACCACGTTGACACCGCAGCTCGCGGCCGCGTCGAGGACCGGCCGTGGGGACGGGCCGCCGCCGATGAGCACCGCGTCCAATTCGCCCAGCGCCGCCCGTGCTGCGGGGTCGCCCAGCGCCTTGGCCAGTTGCGTGGCGACCAGCGAGGTGTATCGCCGACCTGAGCCGAGTTCAGCGACGGCGTTGGGCAATCGGCTGACATCGAAGCCGTTGGAGACGTCCAGCTCGACGGGTGTGGTGCCGGTCAGCAGGCTGCGGGTCAGCACCTGGATACCGGCAATGTGGTACGACGGCAGGGCCAGCAGCCACCGGCCCGGCCCGCCCAGTCGCTGGTGGGTGGCCACCGCGCCGGCGGCCAACGCCGCGGCGGTGAGCATTGCGCCTTTGGGCGCGCCGGTGGTTCCCGACGTGGTCGCCACCAGCGCCACGTCGTCGTCGATGGCGTCGCCTACCCGCAGCGCTTCAAGGGTCGAGCGGTCGGTGTCGGCGCCGATCGGGACGAGCGCGGGCGCCTTGCCGTGTAGTACCTGCTCCAGCGCCGCCAACAGCGGGCCGGCCGGGGAACCGCGCGCTACGGCGAACGCGCGCAGGGCGGCTATGCGGTGTCCTCGGCGTCGCGGGCGTCGTCCAGCGGCCAGTCTTTGGCGGCCAACCGCTTCCGCACCCGTTCGATATCCTCAAGCGACGGCATCTCGTCGGTGATCTGGGTGATCAGCACGCCGATGTCGACGCGGTCGAAGTCGCCGCGATCCATCAACTCGCCTGCCACCAGCATGATTTCGTCGTTGCACAGTTGACGTGACAGCAGGGCGAGCACCGGGAAGTAGTCAGTCGGCGGGATGCCCTCCGGATAGCCTGCGCGCAGCCATGCGACCACCGAGCTCAGGAGTCGATTCACGGTAAGTGCACTTCCCCGCCGGACGGTCGATCTGCCTCACTTCAGAACAGATTTCGATGCTACGCGGGCTTGGCCCCGAGAAGGTAAACGCCGGTCCACGCGCCTATGGCATCGCGAGCGATGAACAGGACGCCGACGACGACCGCGGTCAGCGCCAACGCGTACAACGCGTAGCTGATCGCGGTGAGCGCTGGGTTGGTGAGCGCTGGGTTCTTGTGCGCGACGGCGGTGCCCGAGCCGCCCCGGATGCCGGCGCCCGCCGCCCCCACCTTCACGGCCAGCGCGAACAGCGCGGGCAGGCCACTTCCCAGCAGCAGGCCGAACAGCAGGATCTTCAGCGAGGCTTCGTAGTTGAACCAGTGATTCACAACGTGCCCGCCTTCTTGCTCTCCGGGTGTACAGCGGCACCGGCAGCCTCGCCGTCGGCGCGCAGCGCGCCGGCCTCCTCGAGGCCGGCGGTCAGGTCGCCTTTCCACTCGGCGTTGACGTTGGTGTGATCGACCTTGGTCTTGCGCGACTGCAGGTAGATCACCGTCGCGGCCGCGACCAGCATCAGGAAACCGATGATCGCTCCCGGGTAGCCGCCGATCCCGTGCACCAGGACGTAGGTGATGGCACCGACCAGGCCGGCGGACGGCAAGGTGATCAGCCAGGCAGCGACCATCCGCCCAGCGACGCTCCAGCGCACCTCGGCGCCGGGCTTTCCGACCCCGCTACCGAGCACTGAACCGGTGACCACCTGCGTGGTGGACAACGCGTAGCCGAAGTGGGCCGACAGCAAAATGATTACCGCAGAAGAGGATTCGGCGGCCATGCCCTGCGGCGACTTGATCTCGACGATGCCCTTGCCCATGGTGCGGATGATCCGCCAGCCGCCGGTGTACGTGCCAAGAGCCATGGCGCAGGCGCAGGCCAGGATGACCCAGAACGGGGGTACGTGGTCCGTCCGGTTGACTGCGCCGTAGGAGATCAGGGCGAGGAAGATCACCCCCATCGTCTTCTGCGCGTCGTTGGTGCCGTGGGCCAGCGAGACCAGCGACGCCGAGAAGATCTGGCCACGGCGGAAGGCCGCTTCGCTGCGCTCTTCGGGAACACCGCGGTTTAACCGGTAGACCAGCCAGGTACCGAAGGCACCCACGACACCGGCCAACATGACCGAGACCAGGGCCGGGATCAACACCAGCGACACGACGCCGGTCCAGATCACTCCGTGCCCGCCTACCGCGGCGATCATGGCGCCGATGATGCCGCCGACCAAAGCGTGTGACGAGCTCGACGGGATGCCCAACAGCCAGGTCAGTAGGTTCCAGACGATCCCGCCGACGAGTCCGGCGAAGATCAAATCGGGCTTGACCAGCTGAGCGTCGACAAGATTCCGTGCGATGGTTCCGGCGACCGCGGTGGACAGGAACGCTCCTACCAGGTTCAGCACAGCCGACAACGTCACCGCGGCCTTCGGCTGGAGTGCTCCGCTCGCGATAGACGTGGCCATCGCATTGGCGGTGTCGTGGAAGCCGTTCGTGAAATCGAAAGCGAGGGCGGTGATCACGACGATGATCAGAAGGAACAGCTGAAGGGTCACGAGCCTAATTCTGAGGGCAGGCGGGCATGGTTGTCGAAAGAACGGTATCGGTAGACCACGGCAAACTGCACGATAGCCAGATGTTCGTCTGGGGTTAACCTCATACCTTGCGGCGTTAACCCCGGGTGTCGCGGCGCAGCGGATGCTCGGGCGGGATCTGGACGAAAATCAGCAGAACGCCGTCTGGATCGATGACATGCATCTCGTGCAGTCCCCACGGTTCCCGGCGGGCCTCGCGGGCGATCTGGACGCCGCGGCTTTCCAATTCGGTTTGAGTGGCGGCGACGTCACGAACCTGCAGCCACAGTGCGCCGGGGAAGTTCGTCGCACGATGGTCGGGGGCGCCGTGGTCGGCCAGTTCGATGAGCGACTGGCCGGCGAAGAAGACGGTGCCCGCGCCGTAGTCGCGGAAGATGGCCAACCCGAT
>NZ_JBYCLD010000364.1:0-2949 GCF_057473725.1 Mycobacterium sp. TH-M11
GAGAAGATCGTGCGCGATCTGAGGGTGCACCGCATCCTGGAGGGAACCAACGAGATCATGCGGGTGGTCATCGGCCGGGCCGAGGCCGCCCGCGTTCGCGCCAGCGCCTAGGAAGGTTGCAGAACAGATGTCTACCGTGGCGTTTTTGGGGCTCGGCCACATGGGTGGCCCGATGTCGAAAAACCTGGTCTCCGCCGGGCACACCGTGCGGGGTTTCGACCCGATGCCAGCGGCGGTCGAAGCCGCGAAGGCCAATGGCGTCCAGGTGCTGGACAGCGGCCCCGATGCGGTCACCGGCGCGGAAGTGGTTATCACGATGCTGCCGAACGGCGAACTGGTGAAACGCTGCTACGCCGAGATCCTGCCCGTCGTCGGCAAGGAAACGTTATTGATCGACAGCTCAACCATTTCCGTCGACGACGCGCGCGAGGTGCACGCCTTGGCGGCCGAACACGGCGTGGCCCAACTCGACGCCCCGGTCTCCGGCGGCGTCAAGGGCGCGGCAGCGGGCACGCTGGCCTTCATGGTCGGTGGCGAACCAGACGTCGTGCGGCGCGCGGAACCGACTTTGGAACCCATGGCGGGCAAGATCATCCACTGCGGTGCCGCCGGTGCCGGCCAGGCCGCCAAAATCTGCAACAACATGGTGCTGGCCGTGCATCAGATCGCGATCGGCGAAGCGTTCGTGCTGGCCGAGAAACTCGGACTGTCCGCGCAAGCGCTGTTCGACGTGATCACCGGGGCAACCGGCAACTGCTGGGCGGTCCACACGAATTGCCCGGTGCCCGGCCCGGTCCCGACATCGCCGGCCAGCAACGACTTCAAGCCCGGCTTCGCCACCGTGCTGATGAACAAAGATCTCGGCCTGGCGATGGACGCGGTCGACTCGACCGGCGCGACTGCGCCGCTGGGCAGCCACGCCGCCGACATCTACGCAAAGTTCGCAATCGACAACGGCGACAAAGACTTCAGCGCGATCATCGAAACGCTGCGCTAGGCCGCCGGGGCTGAACTGCCCACCAGCGACGGTGCGCGCGCCGGCAACTGGCCGCCGACAGTGGCTCGTCAATGATCACCGCGGGCAGTCCCGCCCTGTCAGAGGCACACCCCGCCACTGGACCCGTGACGGCCAGCGCGGCGCGCGGCGTTATTCCCATCTCCCACAACGCCAGCCGGTAGAGTTCGCCCCTGCCGGCCGGGCCGGCTTCGGTCGTGTCGTCGACGGTCACGATCGTCTCGACCAGGCCGTCGCCGAGCAGGTGACGCACCAACGTCTGGACCTCAGCCCGCGGCCGCGCACCGACCACGCCTACCCAGATGCCGGCGACGAATAGGCTCATCACCGCATCGATCAGGTCCGTCCGAGCCTCATCACAACCGATCTCCGCCAGCGCAGAGTCGGCATCGAAGATCACCGCGCGCAATTCGTCTGCGTCGGTCCCTGATTCCCGATCCCACCAGAAGGTCCTGGCCGAACGAGCATTCCCGTTGCTTCGCACGCCTGACAGGGTGCCCCAAATCACCGCAGCCCAGCCTCCCCCATTAGGGGGATTCCGGGGATCAACCGCCGGCCTGCTCCTAGGGTGGTGCCATGCCGGTGCGACTTGTCCTGGTCGACGACCACGAGATGGTCATCGAGGGTCTCAAGGCAATGTTGACCTCGTTCGCCGACCGGGTGCAGGTCGTCGGGCAGGCCGTCGGTGCCCAGCGCGCGGTTGAGGTTGTCGACGAGCTGCGGCCCGACGTCGTGTTGTGCGACGTGCGCATGCAGGGCTCCAGCGGATTGGACCTGTGCAAGATGCTGCGCGAACGTGACCCCGCCCGCAAAGTCGTGATGCTGTCGGTCTATGACGACGAGCAATACCTGTATCAGGCACTGCGGGTGGGCGCGAGCGGCTACCTGCTCAAGAGCATCAGCAGCGACGAACTGGTGCGGCAACTGGAATTGGCGCATCGGGGCGACACCGTCATCGATCCGGGGATGGCGGCGCGCGCGGCCGATACCGCGGCCCGGATGCAGCGCGACGAATTCTGGCCGGGCGTCCGGCAAGGGCTCACCCAACGCGAGAGCGAGATCCTGTCCTGCACGGTCAACGGGCTGTCCAACCGAGGGATTGCCACCAAGCTGGTGATCGGTGAGGAGACCGTCAAGAGCCACCTGCGGTCGATCTACCGCAAGCTCGGCGTCAACGACCGCACCGGCGCGGTGGCAACCGCCCTGCGGGAGGGGATCTACCAGTGACCGAGCGCATCCGCCCGTCGAACGCCGTGCACGACCTCGTCGACGCCGACCGCGAATTGGCACTGCTGCGCGAACTCATCCAGGCCGCCTCCACCGGGCCCGGGGTCGAGCCGCTGGCCGCGGCCGCGGCACGGATGATCACCGCGGCCACCGGAACCGACGTGTGTTTCGTGCATGTGCTCGACGACAGCGACCGTTCGTTGACGCTCGCCGGAGCGACGCCGCCGTTCGACGGCCAGGTGGGAAAGATCCGGCTGCCGTTGGGATCGGGTATTTCCGGCTGGGTGGCCAAACATCGCGAGCCGGTCGTCATCACCGACGACAAGGAAGCCGACCCACGGTATCTGCCGTTCCAGTCGCTGCGGGGCCGCGACTTCACCTCGATGGTGTCGATGCCGATGGAGACCGATCCCGGCGGCCTGGTCGGCGTGCTGAACGTGCACACCGTCGCCCGTCGCGAATTCACCGACGGTGACGTCGAATTGCTGCGCGTGATCGGCCGTCTCATCGCCGGGGCCATGCATCAGGCGAGATTGCACCGGCAACTGGTGGCCAGGGAACGAGCCCACGAGTTGTTCGTCGAGCAGGTGATCGAAGCCCAAGAGATCGAACGGCGCCGGGTGGCCGGCGATATTCACGACGGGATTTCGCAGCGCCTGATCACGCTGTCCTACCGGCTCGACGCGGCCGCGCGCGCCGTCGGCAAC